>NZ_JASDDE010000016.1:0-9082 GCF_030407565.1 Pseudoalteromonas sp. APC 3694 | reverse complement strand
GAGTAGAGTAAAGTGAAATTGAAGCAAGTATTTATCGGGGCATTACTATCTACATGTGCACTTAGTGTATCTGCAAATTCTGCGTTTAAAGAGCCTAGTGATGCAATTGAGTATCGCCAAGCTGCATTTTCTATGATTTCAGTTCAAATAGGCGATATGGGTGCTATGCTTAAGGGTAAAATTCCTTTTGATGCAGAGCAATTCAAACAGCGTGCAAATAACGCGGCGGCATTATCTAAAATGCCTTGGGAGGCATTTTACGCAGGCACTGAAAAAGGCGATACATCAGCACTTCCTGCGGTATGGTCTGAAAACGATACTTTTATGAAAAAAGCGACAGCGTTTCAGCAATATGCTGATGAACTTGCTGTAGCAGCTCAAACAGGTGACAAAGCGGTCATTGGTAAAGCATTTGGTGCATGGGCTAAAGGCTGTAAAGATTGCCATAAGCAATTCAAAGACTAATAAACACTGTGTATTAAACAATAAAAATGGCGCTGTATTAGCGCCATTTTTTTTAACTAAGCAGATAACTTAAAGGTTCACTTCCCCAAGTACTCATAATTAAAACCAGTAATAGTAAAAATAAAACCCATGCAATCCATGGTGACTTTGTCTCAGGCTCTGAGCTTTGTGTTGCCAGTGCTTTATTACCGGTGATCATAGCTTTTACTAAAGGCTTGCCTTTTATTTTATAAGCAATAATAGCCACAACATGCAAAATAATCGCATAAAATAAAATATCAAAATTGATATGATGCAGCCAGTTAGCGAAATCAATCGTATCACTCGATACATACTGCGCTAACGGGCCATCAGTTAAAATACCATCACTGCTCATTAAACCACTAACCAGCTGCGTAATAATCAGTATAAAAAATAATAACACCATATAACTGCCTGGTGCAGAATGGCCTACATCATTTGTTTTTTTGCCACTAAAAGAAGCAAGCACCGATTTAGGAGAATGCAGTAATGCCGATATTCTTGCCGTTTTACTGCCTATGAGACCCCATATAATCCGCGTTGAAATAAGCGCTAAAGTAAAAAAGCCAACCACAAAATGTAGCTCTATCATGCCCTCTTCAGCACTAAAATAAAGCGCAGCAATACTCAATACTAATAACCAATGAAAGCTTCTTAAAAAGCCATCCCACACTTTTACCTTGAACATTGCACCTTCCCTAAAAAACAGTATCATCTAAAACGCTAACTATTTTAGCATCTTAATCTTAAGGTATCCCGATGAGTCTTTCTACTATTACACAGAGTAAAACACATGCAGTCCATTAAAAAACCGATACTAAAAGGCTTTTTAGATATGCTGCCATTATGTTTAGCCGTTATTCCTTGGGGTATTTTATGTGGCTCGTTGGCAATACAAAATGGCTTTACTCCTTTTGAAACTCAAGCTATGTCGCTATTGGTATTTGCTGGCTCGGCTCAACTGGTTGCTATTGAGTTAATGGCTGGTAATACCCCTCTGTTAACCATTTTATTTACCACATTTATTATTAGCTCTCGTCATTTTTTATATGGCTTGGCGGTTCGTCACAAAGTGATTGAGCAACCTATGCGTTGGCGCCTTCCAGTCAGCTTTGTATTAACCGATGAACTATTTGCTTTTTCGCATCATCCTCGCGCCTACCAGACTAAAACGCGCCTAATTTACGCGCTCAGCGCAGGCTTTAGCTTTTACATTGCTTGGAATATTTGGACACTGTTCGGTATTTTAGCCGGTACTATACTCCCTGATCTCACCAATTTAGGACTCGACTTTGCGATTGCTGCAACCTTTATTGCTTTGGTTATCCCAGGAGTTAAAAATTTAGCCACACTTATCACTGTCATTGTTGCAGGGATCTGTGCCACTTTATTAAAAAGCACAGGCTTTGAGCTGTGGTTGGTATGCTCAGCACTACTCGCGATGAGTGCAGGTTACGTTGTAACTAGAATAGTAAAAAATAAGGACACTAAATCATGATGACGACTATTTTACTTATGGCATGTATTACCTTTTTTACCCGTTATTTATTCTTACATCGCGCGCTACCATTTAAAGTAGGGCCTAAAATGCAGCAGTTTTTGAGCTTTAGTGCACCTGCGGTTCTAACAGCGATTTGGGTGCCTATTGTATTTATAAATGATGGTGGCATTAATCTAAATTGGCAAAATCCTTATTTAAGCGCAGCGATTGTAGCCATTATAGTTGCTTACAAAACACATAATATTTACCTAACCACACTTGCTGGTATGGGGTTATTTTTGATTTTAAATTAACAGTAACGCCATAGCAGTGTTCACTATTTCGACTTTGTTAATCACCAAGCAAAGGTTAGACTATGCCAAATAAACAAATAATAGCTTAATAATATGCACCCATTTCATCAACTAAGTGCAACTAGCCTGCAAGGCCAACCTATCGATTTTCAAGAGTTTGTAGGTAAAGTTGTGTTAATAGTAAATACTGCAAGTGAGTGTGGATTCACTTATCAATATAAGTCATTGCAAGCATTACACGAAAAGTATGCCTGCCAAGGTTTAGTCATTATAGGTTTCCCGTGTAACCAATTTGGCCAGCAAGAACCCGGAGACGCGAATCAAATAGCGCAAGGTTGCTTAATCAATTACGGAGTTAGTTTTTTAATCGCAGAAAAAGTGAACGTTAATGGTCAGCATACACATCCGGTTTTTCGCTATTTAAAATCTGTATTACCGGGGTTGTTAACACGAAAAATTAAGTGGAATTTCACAAAGTTTTTGATTAATTCAGATGGCTCACCTATTAAGCGCTACGCGCCCTTTACTAAACCTGAAAAACTAGAAAAAGTAATTGAAAAAGCATTGCTCGCAGCTAAAGTTTGAGGCTTAAAAATTATAAAGAGGCATAAAGCCTCTTTATTACCAACCCACAGAGCTTTAAATACTACCTAAGTAGCAGTTAAAAGCTAATATGTCGGCACTGATTTGTACTAGCGACAACCTAATCAATATAATCGTTTAAGTCATCTTCACCTAGGTTTTTACGCAAGCGTTTTTGCTCAAGGTAATCCTCTAACTTTCTTTTCACCTTTTGCTTTTTCTTGTCGTGTTGATTACGCCCGACCATTTCGTATTCGTCTTCAACAAAATCATCATCTAGCGCATCGTAACTAAATGTCTTACCCACAACCCACTCCATAAAGTGTTTGAGACCAATTACGGATTCTTGTATCGCGATAATTGGTGAAATTAAAATGTTCAACGCAAATTCATTGTACAAATTTCCGTCAAAATAAAGCCACATCGCTATCCTAAATAGTCTCTGTGTCAGTATTGTGAATAAATAGCGCTAAATTTGAATTGTGGAAAGTGAGAGTTTTTTATCGTATCGATAAATTTTATTTATTAGCATTTAATTGTTGGTTATTTTGACCAAATTTTAGCTTTTTCAATGACTTTACTTTCAACTTCAAAGCAGCTTAAAAATCACAAACCACTGTTTTTAAACACTAAAAACTATTGGCACCAAACTTGTTATAAGTTAATTATCATCAGCAAAAAACAGAGAATAAACATGAAAGAATTATTATTAGTTAGCGCAATTATGTGCGCCCCCGGCGCCATGGCTCATAACGATAACAGCTCTTCAATTTCATTTAGTAACGACGAATGTAACGTTGTATTTAAGAACGATGTGCGCATCAAACCTAATGAGTTAGAAATTGTTAAAGCCAATAATCAGCGCATGCTATTTACCGCTGAAGGTGAGCTGTCTATCAATGGCGAGCAAGTAGCATTAAATAGTGCACAGCGCCAAGCACTGACCAACTACACAGATAATTTACGCGTGCAATTACCTGAAGTGGCCAATATTGCCCTTGAAGGGGTTAAAATTGCAGGTGTTGCATTAGAAGAAGTCGCCAATGCATTTAATATTAATGGCCTCGATAACATTGCAACCTTGATGGACGATATTCAACAAGAAGTAGAGGGTACCTTTTACCAACAAGGTACATTTGTCATGGGCCAGCAAAGCTTCACTCAGTTTGGTGAAAACTTTGAACAGCAGTTTGAACAACAAATAGAAACTGCCGTTGAGTCGGCCGTAATGCAATCAATGGGCAGTATTTTAGTAGCATTAGGCTCTGAGCTAATGGGTTCAGGTGGCGATATGCAAGCCTTTGAAGAGCGCATGGAAAATATGGGCGCACAAATAGAAGAAAAAGTAGAGCTCCATGCAAAAAAACTTGAACAGCGTGCAAATACACTGTGTGGTGACTTTATTGAAATCGCACAACAAGAAATTCAACTTACTGCGCAAGTGCCTGCATTAAAAGGCTATGAGTTATTTACTATAAAACAGCACTAACTGCTCAGCATTTTAATTAATCTCCCTTTGCGGCATTTGCTTTTAAGCTATGCCGCATTTTGCGTTTTTTACCCCACCAGTCCCATTTAACTCAAATAATAGACTGTTGAGTGGATCTGCTCTTGCTGTGCAGAGGCATTTTGTGGCTTCATAGTAAAATACAAACCAAAGTATAATCTTCACTTCGCTCTAGATCACATAGAATGCCGTTCGAGCTGATGATTGTAAGCCCAAATTGCAACATATTAAAACCACTCCTTTTTAAGTTTTAAATTCTGAGGCGGTGCGATCCCCAGTTAGACGCGTTTTAAAACGCAACCAGCTCCAAAGTGCCTAGTAACCTAGGCACTTTTTTTATAATTTAAAAGCCTAGCAACACTCTTTTTTATCGTTTATTTTAACGCTCTTCTCGGATAAATAATTAACCACCTATAAATAGCATGTTAAATCTTTGAATGAAGTAAAACCCACCCCAATAATACAAAATAATTTAATCTGAATAACTATTCAAAATAATCTATTTATAAACATATTAAAATAAAAAAACTGAAAAAAACCCCATGCAAAAGTGATATAGCACACAAACATAATGAATAAATATACAAATATCAAAACAAACGCCATTAAATAGCAAATCAAAAAAACACTTTCAGATTAAAAAAACTAATACTTCACCAGCAATTTTTATCGCTTTATTTTTAACCAACCTACGGGCAAAATGCACACGTTTTCAACAGACACAACCTTGGAGCGAATACAATGAACCCAATTAATACATTAAACCAAACAGCCACAACTCACGTTGCAGTTAAACCAACTAATCGCAAAGCGAGAATGTTAGCTAAACTTAACCGTTACGGAAAAAAATTAGCACTTGGCGGTGCAATTCAATACAAATAGTCACCCAACCATGATTTTTGTATTGTTGCAGCAAACACCCAACCACTAAATGAAGTTTCTTCTTTAGCTCCATCTGTTTGCTGCCAGCTCCCTCCTCATAGCTAAAAATCATCTTTAATTTTCATAATTTACAAAAAAAACCTCATTTACGCTCACTTTTTAAGCAAACGATCTTTTTGCTATTTACACAGGCAACTCACCTAAGTATTATCCTGCATCACGACGTGGAGAGATGGCAGAGTGGTCGAATGCACCGGTCTTGAAAACCGGCAGGGGTTTATAGCCCCTCTAGGGTTCAAATCCCTATCTCTCCACCACTTATTTGTATTAATTGGTTTTTTCCGATTGATAACACGCTAAATAATGCGTCGGAGAGGTGTCCGAGTGGCCGAAGGAGCTCCCCTGCTAAGGGAGTATAGAGTTTGTAGCTCTATCGAGGGTTCGAATCCCTCCCTCTCCACCATTACTGAATATAAGCCACTTAATTGTGGTTTTTTTGTGCCCAAAAATAAGCTTTGCTGCTAATTGGGAGGGTGAGAGCCCTCGACTGGGTTCGATAAAGTGTCTGGAACAGTTTAGGCCGCTGCAAGCGTCGCGTAGCGATTGATTACATGGATGTAAGCAAGTCTATCCCTCCCTCTCCACCATTACTGAATATAAGCCACTTAATTGTGGTTTTTTTGTGCCTAAATTTTAACTCCGTTAAGAAATAGGGAGGGTAAGCACTCTCGACAGGGTTCGATAAAGTGTCGGGAACATTTTAGGCCGCTGCAAGCGTCGCGCAGCGATTAATTACAGGGATGTAAGTAAGTCTATCCCCCCCTCTCCACCATTACTGATTACAAGCCACTTAATTGTGGTTTTTTTGTGCCTAAATTTTAATAGCCTCTATTAATTTGCACTTTTTATAACGCAGTCGCAAGCGTATGCTAATAAATTAAACAAATTGTATGGTGTCACAACTTAGTGCATTATAAATGGTACTTTAAACCAGCTTAGGTTTAACCATGACGAAGCTAATATTACTACTGTATTGTTTGGGTGCCTGTGCTGTTAGCATGGCAAATGAAGTGACGGTTTATAAATGCACCATTAAAGGAGTGCCTACTTTTAGTCAAACTCCTTGCGCTGAAGACGCTCAAGTGATCACGCTTAGAAACGTCAACATCATGCAAACAAATACGCCACAATCTGAGAACACACCAGTTGCCGATACTTCTGTTGACGATTATCTAGCGGTGCAACAAATAGAGCGTGATATTGTGCAGCTTGAGCTTAAGATTAAACAATACCAACAAGAATACGCACAAAAAAAACAGCAAATCGATTACATGACCCAAGATAAAGCAAACCGCTTAGGGGCCAGCTCAATTGCGAATGCCATTACCACTGAAACGGCGGCACTTAAGCAGCGATTTGACCCACAAATCAAGCAAGCACAACAACAAATAGAAGCACTCACTCAAAAAAAACAGCAGCTTAGTCAGCAACCTTAAGTATGTGCTTCACAACATCAATAAATGTTTGTATCTCTGACTTTGTATTATATATGTGAGGTGAAACACGGATGCCGAGTTTACGCACATCAACACTTATTTTTGCAGCCTCTAATGCCGTTAATACACTTTGCTGATGCTCAGAAAACTGCAAAATAGCGGTGCCACTACATTGCTCTTTAGCGCTAGGTGACATTAAAAAAGCGCCCAATTGCTGCTGAATTAACTCAAGTAACATCAAGTTGTGCGATCTCACTTGTTCAACACCAAATTCAACAATATATTCAATACTATGAGCGGCAATAATATAAGGAAGTACCGAGGGCGTACCGCCCCAAAACCTTAGTGTTTTAGCGTTATATTGAAAATGCGCAATATCAAACTCGAATGGGTTTTGATGTGAAAACCAGCCAACATCTTTTGGTTCACATTGTGTTATTTGCTTTGGATTTACCCATAAATAAGCAGCTCCTGGCCCTCCGCATAGCCACTTCACACTTGAACCAATCATAAAGTCGGCATTTAACGCCGTTAGGTCTATAGGAATAACCCCTGCCGATTGCGCCACATCAATTATTGAGAGTGTATTCGTGACTTTACTCAGCGCCACAATATCGTTTATGGGAGCTTGTACACCCGTATTAGAATAAACATGGCTGACAAACACACCATCAATCTCTGGAGTTAAATATCGCTGCCATACCTGTCTATCACTCAAGTCTTCATACTCAGGGATGTAGCGTATTTTTGCACATTCAGGCAATGCTTTTTGCATTACAAACCCCATACTGGGAAAGTCAGCCTGCGCCATTAATACCGTACACTGTGGTTTATTAAATACGGGGTGTGACATAACCAATTTAGTTAAACCACTGGATAAATTAACCTGAGGACAAAATTGCTCACTAGGCGCATTAAACAACTGCCCTAATGCCTCAGTAAATCTTTCAATGGCGGGTAACCACTGTTGCCATGGCTCTTTTACACTTTCTTGCCAAGGAGTAAAAAAATGTTCAGTGGCATTTTCTAAGCTCGTTTTTAATGGGCGGCCAACAGAGTGGCTTAGTAAATAACAACCCTGTGGCATACAAAAATCATTTTTAGCCATATTAATTAATCCACTGTTTTAGCGTGTTTAAATCATCAAAGCGCGTATTTATGTCGTCACGCTTTGCAGCGGCACGCCTATCTCTTAACTTAGCTAATGAATCAAGCAGTACCGGTAGAGGAGGTCCACTGGCAGTGACTTTACTCATATGCTGTTGTTGCATGTGCTGTGATGGCTGAGCAATAAACTTTTCCACCAGCTGATTATGATGACCGATAGCGGTGTCGCCATGTAATTTACACACTTGAATAAATAGTTTGCCGTGCTTTTGAAACCACTTTGTATTTTTATATTGTTCGGCCTCTAAAAAATCATCCATTAGGCTTTGCATACGCATGGCTTCACGAAGTATTTGTTGATCCTCTGGCATCATATATAAAAATTTATCCACCAGCATTTGCGAGTAACTCGGCTCATTGGCACTGCAAAGCCCTAGCAGCATATCAATAACATTAATACCGGCAAAGTCTCCCGCATTTGCACCACGGTAAACCTCTTTACCTACCCTGTAAGGCTTGTAATATGGGCGTACACAATTAAAAAAACGTTCGGTGTCTAGCTGAGTGTATAAGGCGTTATTCGACGCTATTACATCCATTAATGCCGTTTTAACCACCTCAAGTAGTTCAGCCGTGACAGGGTGTGAAATGCCTAATGGCAGTATTTTTAATAAAGCATCACTCGCACGTTTATACGCTAAAATACCTTGGGTGTTGTAATCTAAAAAAAGGGCTTCATCATCAAGGTTTGTAAAACGCTTATAGGTGCCATTAATGGCTTTATTATGCGTGGTTAGATGCGCAGTAGCAAAACGAGGGGTTACTCCAATAGAAGCACCAATATGCATAGCAAGCGCCGATGCTTCAACTAATGGTGAGGTTGTTTCTCTGCTTGGCTCTGTGATCTCATGTCTACGGCAGGCCGCCATGAACAAACCAACATTACCAAGCAAATCGAATGCGCTATCAAATCCTTCGTCGGTATTACCTTCGGCTAATAAGTCGCTGATCAACGCATTACCTTGCTCCTTTAGTGCCAGCTTTAAGCTATCACCAACCCCCTCAACATTAGCCTTATCGGTTTGCTGCCAATAAAGCTGTTCTAATTGCGAGTTTAAGCTTACAAACTCTGATCTTATCCAACGGTCAAACTTAGCAGTAAAAGAACTCATGTGCATATTCCGGAGCATCGTGAACAGTGATTCCGGCCCATCGTGAACACCCGTTC
>NZ_JASDDE010000077.1:0-2674 GCF_030407565.1 Pseudoalteromonas sp. APC 3694 | reverse complement strand
GCCTTGCCTAAATACCAAACAGACTGCTGTAAATTTAACCTTGAAAGATCAACAGGCCCTAATTAAAAAGTGCTCTTGAGGCCATGTAGTGGGGGTTGCTGGGTTTTTTCAAGTAAATAACGCAGTATGGTATTTGAATCACTTAGGGTAAACGTGTCATCGACCAATATAGGAATTTTGGCTGCTGGATTTTTTGTGACCACCAACGGCCGATCGTCTTTAGAAAAAATATCGAGATTTATAAACTCAAGCGCACAGTTATTTTGTTCTGCCCAGATTCTAACGCGGCGAACATAAGGGGAAGGAATAGAGCCAAATAGTTGCATAATGGGGCTTTTGCCAACTCCACATAAATAAAAAGCCGCTGATGCGGCTTTATTAATAAATCGATTTACTTACTCTGAGCGGCTGGTTACTTCTAATAAATGGTAACCAAACTGTGTTTGTACAGGGCCTTGTACTTGATTTAGCGGCGCTGAAAATACCACCTTGTCAAATTCAGGCACCATCATACCTGGGCCAAACTCACCTAATGCACCACCATCTTGACCTGATGGACAATTAGAGTGCAGTTTAGCGAGTTCTGCAAAGTCTTCACCTTGCTCAATTTTATCTTTAAGGTCTAAACATTGTGCTTCACTGTCTACGAGTATGTGCCTTGCACTTGCAACTGCCATAAGTTCTCCTACCTGTAAGTTTAATTTTTAAATTTGATAGCAACATCTTAGTAAGGCTAAACTGAAAACACAAAGTTAAAATGCACTTTTGATTACGCTTTCTAGTTTTGCCGAATCCGGTGCTACGCGGCTGTTAAAGCGCGTAATCGTTTTGCGATCGGCCGATACCACGTATTTATAAAAGTTCCAGTTTGGTGAACTGGTTTGGGCGTTTAAATGCTTGAAAATAGGGTTTGCGTCACTACCACGTACTGCGCTGGTGGCCAGCATAGGGAAGGTAACACCATAATTTACATAACACACTTTTGCGGTATCTTTTTCATCGTTCTCTTCTTGAAAAAAATCATCTGATGGAAAACCTAATACCACCAAGCCTTCGTCTTTGTATTTATTATAAAGCGCTTCTAAACCTTCAAATTGCGGCGTAAAACCGCAGTTACTCGCAGTGTTAACAATTAAAAGAGGCTGGTTTTTAAAATCGCATAAGTTAATGGTTTCAGTTGAGCGCAACTTTCTAAGTGAAACATTCGTGAAGTCATTGCAGGTGTTTGCATCTAATGAAGGGGGGGGCGAGTCTGCGGCATGTGTATTTAGCGAAACACAACTTAACGCGAGGGTTAAACCAAGTATTATTTTTTTTATCATGCTATTACCTTAAGTGCGTTTTTAGAGTATTTATGTAACTTATCATACGCTACTATAGGCTAAATTGATCAATTTTACTTTATTTTATATGACTATACGTTTAGCAAAACCTGATGATTTAACTGCCATTGTTGCTATTTACAATGAAACTATCCCTAGTCGAATGGTCACCGCCGATACCGAAGAGGTGACCGTCGCTGATAAACAACCTTGGTTTGATAGCCATACTGCTCAACGCCCTATTTTTGTTTACTGTGAGAATAACCAAGTATTAGCGTGGCTTAGTTATAAATCGTTTTATGGTCGCCCAGCTTACGATGGCACCGTTGAGTTAAGCATTTACATTACGGCAGCAGCCCAAGGAAAAGGGTTGGGTAAAAAGCTGATGCAATTTGCACAACAACAAGCCAAGCAACTTAATATCGAAGTATTACTTGGGTTTATTTTTAGTCACAACGAACCGAGCATTAAATTATTTAAGCATTTTGATTTTGCAGTATGGGGAGAGCTGCCTAACGTAGCAAGAATGGACAATCAGCTGTACAGCCTAACTATTTTTGGTAAGCATTTAACCTAGTACCATAACAAAAGGAAGCAAAATTCACTTTTACGTAGGTGATTATGCTAAACCAAAAACTCTAGACTATGCTGAAAAGGTGTTTAATTAACTCTTTAAAGTGTGTCTAAATGGCGAGAAAAATACTTATTATTGATAGCAGTAGCATGATTGCTATGCGCTTAAAAGTGTTATTAGTCCACTTTGCTATGTTTGATGAAAATACAGACATAGACATTTATGACTTGTTGATATTTTCTCAAGGCGTGCCAACTGATGTTGTATCGATAGTTGTTGAGAAAGCGACTTCTCAATCATTTTTTTATTAGCGCCAAAAGCAGAATCAGGGGAGTTGCTTAGCGCATTTTCCAAATTAAATGACTTGATACCCAATGCCACCATTATCTACCCCTTCTTTTCCAATAAAGAAATAACGTCTTTAATTGAGGCCTTATTAGAGATAGGTCCAGATCACATTTTTAAACTGCCGACAATTTTACTCGTTGATCATGTTAATGAGCGATTAGAGTCACTCAAAAGTAGCCTTTATGGCGCTCATATTGAGGTATACACCGCAACAAACCATGATGAAGCAATTAATATTGCCAAGCTCAGGAGTATTGATATTTTAATCAGTGACTTTAGCTTACAACCGAGTTCTGGTTTAGAGATATTTTCGAATTAAAAAAATACAACCGCATAGTCGTTGCATGTTAGTAACCTCACGCCCTGAACAATCTATGTTAGAAGCCATTCGCCCGGTTTTGAAGATGTTTTAATTAAGCCTTTAAATGAC
>NZ_JASDDE010000065.1:0-19958 GCF_030407565.1 Pseudoalteromonas sp. APC 3694 | reverse complement strand
ATAGCGACACGTTTAGCCCCGCAAAATGATTGAGTATTATTGCGGATTGGTATAAACGTAAAGCCAGTTTTAGCGCGGAGCACATATTTAAATGGAAAAATATATCGGCTTAATAATCATCGTATTACTATTAATTATTCAAAATCGCTACACTCTGCACATATATCAACACCTTGCTGAGCAGCACCCAGAACAATGGAAAAAATTATCACAAAATTCATTAGATGGGACACCCTATGCCAATCTTGCTGAGTCATTTAAAGATGGTTTTTTTTCGACTATCAACGACCCAAAGGTAGTCCGCTACCAGAAATTTAAAACTCTCAATTTATTACTAATGGCAATGATTACATTAGCAAGCTTATTGCGTGGTTTTTTAATATAAGCGATTAAAAAAGCGCAACCTAAGTTGCGCTCCAGTTTCATATGTAAAAGGTTACTGCCACGGTCTCTCTGCGGCTAACTGCTTTTCAAACGCATCAATTTGCGGATTGAGGGTTTCGGTTACACCGATAAAATCTAAGCCACTTAATAAACGTTCTTTCACGTCTTTGCGAATATCAAAGCGAATTGGCGCAAACTTATTGCTGGTAAGTAACTGGTTTTCAAGATCCACATCAATGTGAATATCGTCGTGCTGTTCACTTAACACAAATAACTCTTCCAGCGTTTGCGCTGGCAATGTAATAGCAAGCATTTGATTGTTACCACAGTTATTAAAGAAAATATCAGCAAAGCTTTCAGCTAAAATCACTTCAAACCCATATTGCTTTAGTGCCCATGGTGCGTGCTCGCGTGATGAGCCACAGCCAAAATTATCGCGGGTTAATAATATTTGCGCACCTTGGTAACAAGGACGATTTAAAATAAATTCAGGGTTTGGCTCGCCATTATCTAAATAACGCCAATCGTAAAACAGTGCTGCATCAAAACCATCACGGCTGGTTGAAGTTAAAAACTGCTTAGGAATAATTTGGTCGGTATCGACGTTGTTTTTATCAAGTGGGGCCATTAAGCCGCTAAAATAGATGCTCATTAAGCTTCTCCTCTAATATCAACAAAGTGACCATGTATTGCAGCTGCTGCCGCCATTGCAGGGCTCACTAAGTGTGTACGCCCGCCGCGCCCTTGGCGACCTTCAAAATTACGATTCGAGGTGGAAGCACAGCGTTTACCAGCTCCTAAACGGTCATCGTTCATAGCTAAACACATCGAACAACCCGGCTCGCGCCACTCAAACCCTGCAGCTTTAAAAATATCGGCTAAGCCTTCATCTTCAGCTTGCTGCTTAACTAAGCCTGAGCCTGGAACAATCAGCGCTTCAATACCAGCTAAAACCTGTTTACCTTCAACAATTTTTGCTGCAGCGCGTAAATCTTCAATGCGGCTGTTGGTGCATGAGCCAATAAATACCGTGTCTACTTTGGCGCTTGATAGTTTATCGCCCGCTTTTAAGCCCATGTATTTAAGCGCACTGCGAATTGCATCGGCTTTAATTAAATCGGTTTCTTTATCTGGATCTGGAATACATTCATCAACGCCAATCACTTGCTCTGGATTAGTCCCCCAAGTAACTTGCGGTTGAATACTGCCTGCATCTAACTCTACTTCTAAATCAAAATGAGCACCATCATCCGTTTTTAAAGTTTCCCAGTAGGCAACAGCGGCATCAAAATCAGCACCTTTGGGTGCAAACGGGCGCCCTTTTAAGTACTCGTAAGTGATTTTATCTGGGGCAATTAAACCTGCCTTGGCACCCATTTCAATGCTCATGTTACACAATGTCATACGGGCTTCCATTGATAGAGCTTCTATGCCTTCACCACAAAATTCAGCCACATAGCCAGTGCCACCAGCAGTACCTAGCTTACCAATAACCGCCATAATTAAATCTTTAGCTGTTACTGTAGGGCGTAATACACCGTTAATTTGAACTTTTAACGACTTCGCCTTTTTTTGCTGTAGTGTTTGCGTAGCTAATACATGCTCAACCTCTGAGGTACCAATACCATGTGCCAAGGCACCAAACGCACCATGCGTTGAAGTATGACTATCGCCGCAGACTATAGTGGTACCTGGTAAAGTAATCCCCTGCTCAGGGCCAATAACATGTACTATGCCTTGGTTTACTGAATTTAAGTCGTACAGCAAAATGCCAAATTCTTTACAGTTTGCATCCAGTGCCATTAATTGATTTTTAGAGACTTCGCTGGCTGCATCCAGTGAACGACTTTTAGTTGAAACATTATGATCCATGGTCGCAATAGTTTTTTCTGGACAGCGCACTTTACGATTTTTTTCACGTAAGCCTGCAAATGCTTGTGGTGACGTCACTTCGTGTACTAAATGACGGTCAATATAAAGTAAATCGGTTTGCTCATTAATACTGGCAACGGTATGTGCTTGCCAAATTTTATTGTATAAGGTTTGGGCCACTTGCTAACTCCCTGATCTGATTGAGTCACAGCCTAACGATGCTGTGGCTTTAATAATTAAATGCGTGAAACGATGGCCGCTGCTACATCGGTGGTGGTATAGCCGCCCTGCGGATAAATATCCGGCGTTCCCACACCCGCTTCAACCGCCTCTGCGACTGCTTTTTCAATCGTACGAGCCGCTTCGTCTTGGCCTAATGAGTAACGTAGCATTAAGGCGGCACTTAAAATTTGTGCGATTGGGTTTGCCACCCCTTTTCCGGCGATATCAGGCGCTGAACCACCCGCGGGTTCATACAAGCCAAAGCCTGATTGATTTAAGCTAGCGGAGGGTAATAGACCCATTGAACCGGTGATCATCGCGCACTCGTCCGATAAAATATCACCAAATAAATTATCGCAAAGTAATACATCAAACTGGCTAGGTTGTTTAACCAGCTGCATCGCTGCGTTATCTACATAAATGTAATCTAAGCTCACTTCTGGAAAGTCTTTACTCACTTCGGTTACCACTTCGCGCCATAAAACGCTTGATGCTAAAACATTGGCTTTATCAACCGAGGTCACATGATTGCTGCGCAACTTAGCGGCCTCAAAAGCAAAACGTGCAATACGCTCTATCTCTTTACGTGAATAAGTTTGCGTATCAAATGCAGTTTCTTCTGCCCCTTCGCCACTGCGGCCTTTCTCACCAAAATAAATACCACCCGTTAGCTCGCGCACACATAAAATATCAAAGCCTTTTTCGCTAATATCAGCACGTAGTGGTGATGCAGCGCTTAATGCGGGTAACAACTGAGCAGGGCGTAAGTTACAAAACAAACCAAAATGTTTGCGCAGTGGTAACAGTGACGCGCGCTCCGGTTGGTCATTAGGTGGTAAATGTTCCCACTTAGGCCCACCCACGGAGCCAAATAAAATAGCATCGGCGTTTTCACACGCTTTTAAGGTCGTATCAGGAAGTGCTTTGCCAAATTCATCAATGGCAGCACCACCAATAGCATGGTGCTCACGGTTCAGAGTAAAGCCAAACTTATCACTTACTGCATCAAGCACTTGCTCTGCAGCTGCCATAACTTCTGGGCCAATACCGTCGCCCGCTAATACGGCAACGCTGTAATGTGTTTTACTCATCCTGCTTTCCTTTGTTGTTTTAAATCAGACACTTTTTGTGCTCGATAAATTAAGTTATAAACCCGAACCATAGCGCGTACTGAGGCTTCGACCACATCGGCCGCAATACCGGCACCGTGATAAGGACGACCATCATATTTAGCAATAATATTCACTTGTCCTAATGAGCTTGCACCTTGGCCGGTGGCCTCTAAATTGTATTCAATCATTTCAACGCTCATATCAGTTAAGCGCTCAATGGCTGCAAATGAGGCTTCTACCGGGCCGTTACCTGTGGCCGCTTCTTGTTTTGCTTCGCCATCAATCAACAAACCTATCGTTGAGCTGGCTACCGATTGAGAGTTCGACGTAGAGTGAACAAACTCTAATTGATATTTTTCATCTTTGTCGCTGATTTGATTAAAGTAAATCATTGCTTCTAGGTCGTAGTCATATACTGTGCCTTTTTGGTCAGCTAACGCAACGAAACTTTGGTATAAGCTATCCATGTCGTAATCAGATTTTTGATAACCTAACTCTTCTAAGCGATGCTCTATAACATGACGCCCTGAACGCGAGGTCATATTTAATTGATTACTTGGCACACCCACACTTTCAGGTGACATAATTTCATAGGTATTTTGCGCTTTTAAGACACCATCTTGGTGAATACCTGAACTGTGGGCAAACGCATTTTCGCCAACAATCGCTTTATTTGGCTGTACCGGCATATTACAAATTTTGGCTACCTGGCGAGAAGCGCGATAAATTTCTTCGCTTTTTATATCGGTATATACGTTTAAATGGTCTTTGCGCATTTTCATGATCATCGCCACTTCTTCAAGTGAACAATTACCCGCGCGCTCCCCTATACCATTAATGGTGCATTCGATTTGGCGCGCACCGGCTTGAACGGCAGCAACAGAGTTAGCAACGGCTAAGCCTAAGTCGTTATGGCAATGCACACTTAAACGGGCTTTATCAATATTTGGCACGTTGTTCATTAAATGACGGATCATTGCTGCGTATTCATCTGGCGTTACAAAACCGACGGTATCTGGCAAGTTAATCGTGGATGCACCGGCATTAATAGCTTGCTCAACTATTTTGCATAAATCCCAATGTGGTGTACGTCCTGCGTCTTCACATGAAAATTCCACATCATCAGTGTAATTACGGGCTAATTTAATAGATTTAACCGCCATTGCAGTGGCATCATCAAGGCTCATTCGCAACTTGTGTTCAAGATGAAGCGGGCTGGTTGCAATAAAAGTATGAATACGGCTTTGCTGTGCACTGCGAAGCGCCTCGCCACAGGCTTCAATATCTTTGGCAACCGAGCGTGCTAAGCCACAAATAATAGGGCCTTTTACTTCAGTGGCAATTCGCTGCACTGAGCGAAAGTCAGCGGGGCTCGAAACCGGAAAGCCCACTTCCATGACATCCACATTTAAGCGGCTAATGGTATGCGCTAGTTGAATTTTATCATCTTCAGTCAGGCTTGCTTTAAGTGCCTGTTCGCCATCACGTAAGGTGGTATCAAAAATCCATACTTTATCTTGCTCTTGCATAACTGCCCCTCATTCCTGTGTTACCCAAATTTCGATTTATCCCTGCAGCGAGATAAAAAAAACCCCGCAATTGCGGGGTTTTGTTGTTTAGCTCAATGCAAACACACTAATCCCCGCTCACTTGCCACAGCAGTAAGAGGTTTAGTTTTAGTGTAATTAAACGATTAGTTTGCATTTGTTTTCTTGTGTGTGTGTCCAATGAGGCTTATTTTTATCATTGCAGCGCAGTAGGTGCAAGCATAAAAATGCCATAAAAATAATTACACAAGACTTTTAGGGGATTTTAAATTCAATAAAGAGATAAAAAATAGATAAAGATTTCAACCTCAGAGGGCGTGGCGTTTAAATTAACAAGCACCGTAAAGTACAGTGCTTATTTTAACTTTTTTTAATATTTACTCTTTCTTTTCTGCGCGTACGTAATTTGACGCACCACGAGTAATATAGCGTAACTGCCAAATAACTCGCTCAATTAGCTCATCGCGTTGCTGACCTTCAATATCGAGCGCTTCAGCGCCTGCATTAAATACCAAAGTAACCATAGCCTCTGCCTGAATATACGCATGAATAGCATCGCAGGGGGTTTCACTTTCTAAATAATGTGCGAGCTCTAAAATAAAGTGTTTCACTTCACGTGCTACTGCCGCTCTAAATGCTTTTGAAGTACCTGAGCGTTCACGCAGCAAAAGTCTAAACTGATTGCTTGAGTTATCAATAAACTCCATAAAAGTAACCACAGAGGTGTTGATGACACTGCCACCACTGGCTATTCGTCTGCGTGCTTGGCGCATCAGCTGACGCAGCGTTAAACCCGCTTCATCAACCATGGTTAAACCTAGCTCGTTCATATCTTTAAAGTGACGATAAAAAGAGGTGGGCGCAATACCGGCTTCGCGCGCTACTTCACGCAAGCTCAAATTTGAAAAGCTATGATCAGCACTAAGCTGATTAAAAGCAGCTTCAATTAATGCTTGTCGTGTTTTTTGTTTCTGTTGTGCTCTAACGCCCGACATCAACAGCTCCCTGAATGAATTTGTAATAAATTTTTAATTAAAAAAATAGCTAATAGTACAGTCTAATACTTGACGGCAGCAGATTGAAATATTATTTTAGCGTACAGTTGTACGCTGAGAAATGAGAAAGATGAAAAAACCACCACTTATATGGACCAACGTCCTTTTCTTTAGCCTGACGTTTTTGGCTGCTGTTACACTTGTACCTTGGTATGGGTTTAACTATGGCTTTACAGGCACACAATGGGCTGCTTTTGTAGCTTGCATGTTTTTCGCGGGATTATCGATCACTGCGGGTTACCATCGTTTATGGGCGCACAAAACTTACAACGCACACCCGGTCGTTGAATTTATTTTTGCCTTAGGCGGCGCGTTTGCTTTGCAAAACAGTGCACTGCATTGGAGCAGCGATCATCGTATTCACCACGGTCAAGTTGATGACCCTGTAAAAGACCCTTATGCCGCTACCAACGGCTTTTGGTATAGTCACATTGGCTGGATGCTGCGCGACTACCAAGGCGATAGCTACGGTGATTACAGCAATTGCCGCGACCTACAACGCAATAAAATTGTGATGTGGCAACATAAACATTATTTAAAGCTGGTAGTTGCCATGAATGTTGGTTTACCACTGGTATTAGGTTTAATGTTAGGTGATGTGTGGGGCATGTTATTACTAGCGGGATTACTTCGTTTAGTACTGAGCCAGCATTTTACCTTTTTTATTAACTCTGTTGCGCACATTTGGGGTTCTCGCCCTTACACAGAAAAAAATACCGCACGCGATAATGGCTTTTTAGCCTTATTTACTTATGGGGAGGGTTATCATAACTTTCATCATATTTTTGCGAGCGATTACCGCAATGGCATTAAATGGTTTCATTACGACCCAACTAAATGGATGATCCGCTCGTTAGCTGCACTTGGTTTAGCGAGTAAATTAAAGCGTACACCGGTTGAGCGCATAGAAAAAGCTAAAGCAGAAACCTTGATGAGCAAAACGCAAGGTCGACTCGCAAAATTGCCTTTAGCGCAAGATAAGCTTACATTATTACAACAAGAGTACGATTTGCTGCTTAAAAAACTGCAAAATTATTGCTCATTACAAAAACAAGTGTTGGAAGCTAAAAAAAATAATATGGCAAAGCAGTGTGAAAAGTCGGCATTAATGGCACAATATCACGAGCTTGAAGCCGCCTGGGAAACACAAAAACAGGCATGGCTAGCACTTAATGCGAGGTTATTAAAAGCCTCTTTTAGTTAAAATAGGAGTGGCTGTGGCCAAACAACCAGAAAAGAAAAAAGTACCCGTGACATACCAATATGATGCAATCATTATTGGCACGGGTCCTGGCGGTGAAGGGACCGCTATGAACCTCTCTAAAAGTAACAAAAAAGTAGCAGTTATTGAACGCCAAACAGCCGTGGGTGGTGGCTGTGTACATTGGGGTACCATTCCTTCAAAGGCACTTCGTCATTCTGTTAGTCGCTACATTGAATACAAAGCAAATCCTTTATTTAACGTAGGCGAGCGTCCGGTAAGACTTACCTTTCCTGATATTTTACGCCATGCCAGTTCGGTAATTTCAAAGCAGTCAAACTTACGCAGCAGTTTTTACGATCGTAACCGCATTCATATGTTTCAAGGCGACGCTAGCTTTGTTGATAAGCACACTATTGAAATTAGACGTAATGACGGCTCTACTGAGCGCCTTACTGCACAAACGATTGTCATTGCTACCGGCTCACGACCTTATCGCCCACCAGGGGTTGATTTCACCCACTCACGAATTTACGAAAGTGACACTATTTTAGGCCTTGAACACGACCCTCATCGCGTACTTATATACGGCGCGGGTGTAATTGGCTGTGAATACGCATCTATCTTTAAAGGGCTAGGTGCCAAGGTTGATTTAGTCAATACTCGCGATCGCTTATTGGCGTTCATGGATGCTGAAATATCTGATGCATTAAGCTATCACTTTTGGAATAGCGGTATTGTAATTCGTCATAACGAAGAATTTGATCGCATTGAAACCCGTGATGACTGCGTTGTTATGCATTTAAAATCGGGCAAACGTGTTAAAGCTGACTGTATTTTATTTGCCAATGGCCGAACCGGTAACACTGATACCCTTAATTTAGAAGCCATTGGCTTAAAAGCAGATAGCCGCGGACAGATAAAAGTAAACGAAACCTACCAAACAGAAATAGACAATGTATACGCAGTAGGCGATGTTATTGGCTACCCAAGCCTTGCTAGTGCTGCATTTGACCAAGGTCGAATTGCCGCAGATGCCATTGCTTCTGGTAACTGCGATGAAAAGCTGATTATTGATATTCCAGCCGGTATTTATACTATTCCTGAAATGAGTTCTGTTGGTAAAACAGAGCAGCAATTAACTGCCGCAAAAGTACCGTATGAAGTGGGGCGTGCGCAATTTAAACACTTAGCCCGTGCGCAAATTGCAGGTACCGATGTGGGCAGTTTAAAAATATTATTTCATACAGAAACCAAAGAAGTACTTGGCGTGCACTGCTTTGGTGAGCGTGCCTCTGAAATTGTGCATATTGGCCAAGCTATTATGGAACAAAAAAATGGTGGCAACACCATCGACTACTTTGTAAATACCACGTTTAACTACCCAACGATGGCAGAAGCCTACCGAGTTGCGGCGTTAAATGGCTTAAATCGCTTGTTTAAGTAATATTAAGCACTAGGTAACAAAAAGCCCGCTTGAATCAAGCGGGCTTTTTTAATAACTCATCGTTATTTAGAAACTATTTAACCTGAACTCTGGTTAAGAGATTTACTAACATATTGAATCAAAATGATATTTATTTTATTTTCTCAAGCTAGAGATTTTTAGTGAAAACAAGGCGAAATTACGCGTCAATAGCTAGCCTATTGCAAGTAAATTCAACGCAGTTAGCGCTGAAAATAGCTGCTTGAGATGGATTTATTATCCGGAGTTCAGGTTATTTATGATATTGCGCACTTAATTCATGCACGGCGTTAATGAATACACCGGCATTTTCTGGGTCAACATCTGGTGTAATACCGTGGCCTAAATTAAATACATGGCCATTGCCAGTACCAAAGTCTTCTAAAATAGTACCAACCTCTTGGCGAATACGATCAGGCGTACCATGAAGCATTGATGGGTCCATATTACCTTGCAGTGCAACTTTATCGCCAACACGACGTTTAGCATCACCAATGTTAATAGTCCAATCTAAACCTACTGCGTCACAGCCCGTTGCGGCAATCGCTTCAATCCACTGACCACCGTTTTTGGTAAATAAAGTAACCGGTACTTTACGGCCATCGTATTCACGAATTAAGCCATCAACAATTTTATGCATGTATTGCAATGAAAATTCATTGTAATCACGCGGGCTTAGTACACCACCCCATGAGTCAAATACCATTAGCGATTGCGCACCCGCTTTAACTTGCGCGTTTAAGTAATCTATCACCGAATCAGCTAGTTTATCGAGTAATAAATGCAGTGTTTGCGGCTCAGCAAACGCCATTTTTTTGATTTTACCAAATACTTTACTGCTACCACCTTCAACCATGTAAGTTGCAAGTGTCCAAGGCGAACCAGAAAAACCAATTAATGGCACTTCGCCTTTAAGTTCACGACGAATAGTGCTCACTGCGTTCATTACATAGCCAAGCTCATCGGTAGGATCGAGTTTAGGAATTTTTTTAACATCAGCTAGTGACGAAATTGGGCGTTCAAACTTAGGGCCTTCGCCGGTTTCGAAGTACAAGCCTAATCCCATTGCATCGGGAATAGTTAAAATATCACTAAACAAAATAGCTGCATCTAATGGGTAACGGCGCAAAGGCTGTAATGTTACTTCACAGGCTAACTCAGCATTTCTACACAGGCTCATAAAATCGCCCGCTTGTGCACGTGTAGCACGGTATTCAGGTAAATAACGTCCTGCTTGACGCATCATCCATACCGGCGTGACATCAACAGGTTGCTTGGCAAGGGCACGTAAATAACGGTCGTTTTTTAATTCGCTCATAGCGTATAGAGTCCTAGGGCTTTTAGAAATTGTGCAAGATTGTACCACCATATTCACGCCCCCTCTATCGCTAAGCGATTAAATCGCTACAGAGTAGCGCTAGATCAAGTAATTTTTAATTTTCATGTTGCTTTGTACATAAAACAACCAAACAAACGTTAATAATAAAAACTTTTCATTAAACTATTTGCAACATCTAAAAAAGCTTGATATTGTATCTCCCGCGTTAACAAAACAATAACAAAAATTGTTAATATAAAAATAATAAAAATCTCTAATAAAAATAAGAATGCTTGTTTAAACAAGTCTAATAAAGAAATTAAACCACCGTAATAGGTGGTTTTTTCTTGCCTGGAATAAATTACTTACAACTTATACCCTTAAACAAAATTCCCTCTGGTATTACATCTATTTTACTTGTTGATATACACGCCAATTAAATATATCTTGGATAACATAAGTTTTATTTTTAATTTAAAAAATCCAACCCAGCTTAGGAGAAAAATTATGCTGAAGCGTGTAGAAAAAGCTCAACAAAAGTGGGGGGGTAGCCATACGGTCATCGATAATTGGTTAAACGAACGCCAAGAGCTGATTGTGCTTTACTGTAAAATTGCAGGCTTTTCACCTTATGAGAAAAAAGATCAGTCTTTGCCTGAACCATCACAAATTCAGGCATTTTGCCAAATTTTAATGGATTATTTATCGGCCGGCCACTTTGAAGTGTACGACGATATTGCTAAAGCCTGCGAAAAGAAAGGCCTAGAAAGCCAGCAACTCGCTAATACGATATACCCACGTATTTCAGATACCACTGACATCGCTCTGGATTTCAACGATAAGTACGCTGAGGTAGACGCTGAAGATTTACTAGAAGGCTTTGATAATGATCTTTCAGTAATGGGTGAAGCACTCGAAGCGCGCTTTGCACTTGAAGATGAGCTGATTGATAACTTATTTTCTAATCACACTGACTAATTAGTTATTCAACGTAATAAAAAAGGGACCTAAGGTCCCTTTTTTATTATCTATAACGCTTATTCTGCAGCGGCAGCTTCTGCATCATTTTGAATTTCTAATAATTCAACTTCAAAAATAAGTGTTGAATTAGCAGGAATTTTACCTAAGTCACGATCGCCGTAAGCAAGGTCTGAAGGAATAGTAAATTTGTACTTAGACCCTACAGGCATAAGTTGTAAACCTTCAGTCCAACCAGGAATTACACGGTTTAGTGGGAACGTTGTCGGCTCGTTACGTGAGTAAGAGCTATCGAACTCAGTACCGTCTAACAATGTGCCTTTATAATGTACTTTAACCACATCAGTTGCTACTGGTTTTGCGCCTTCGCCTTCGCTCATTACTTCGTACTGTAAACCAGACTCAGTAACCATCACGCCTTCTTTTTTAGCGTTATCAGCTAGGTATTTTTCACCTTCAGCTTTGCTTTTTTCAGACTCTACTTTTGCTTTTTCTTCTTGTTTAGTACGCACTGACTCATCTAATGCTGTTAAAACTTCACGAATTTTCTCTTCGTCAATTTTTGCATTACCCGCAAGTGCATCTTCAAAGCCTCGCATTAATAAAGCTTGGTCTAATTCAATACCAATTTCTTTTTTATCCGCTAGGTCTTTATTTAAAAAGTTACCCACAGATGCACCAATACCGTACGCTTGTTGCTGTGCTACAGTGTCTAGCTTAACGTCTGCTTGCTCTTTTTTTGCTTCTTGATTACAAGCTGTAAGCGCTAAAACTGACGCTGCAATCAATGACAATTTAATCGTCTTTCTCATTTTAAATCTCCGACACACTTTGCAGTTGCCATTTATTGTAATATTACTAGTTAAAGATTAACGGCCTACATGGTAGGCTGCTTGTTTAATAGCTAAACTAAAAACATATCCAGTGATTAGACAAACAACCTAGGCGTTTTTCGCAATCTAGTCTAACCTCTCAGTCACTAAGAGTTAAGAGGAAATACCTGTAATATGTCGTTATTTCGTACTTTTTTAGTCGCCACTTGCTGTTTATTAACAATTGCATGTAGTGATGAAAAACAACAAGCAGTGGCCAGTTTTGAGCACACTGCACAGGGCGCCTTTTCATCTGCGTTATCGCACGATGGTCAATACAGCTTAGTGTCTTCTATCAATCATGGGGTCGCCCTTTGGGATAATCAACAGCAAGCGCTTAAATACCAATGGTTTCAACAGCAAGCCGAAGATAGCTTAGTTTATGCCGTAGCCATTGCTTTTGATAATAGCGTGGCTGTTACCGCCGAAAAAACCACCTTTGCGGTCTGGGATATTGCCACTGGCAAAAATAAAGGTTTTTATAAAATACAAAAAGCCAGCATTCGCGATATTGCCATTAGCAACCAAGGCCAAAGTGTTGTTTACGGGCGCAGCGATGGCGTTGTGGTATTTATAAACCTTAACACTGGCAGACGCATTGAATTTTTAGGCCACCAAGATAAAGTAAACACCGTAGACCTATCACCTAATGGGCGCTATGCATTGAGCGGCTCTAACGATTATGTTGCCTACTTATGGGATACTCAAAGTGGGCAAGTAGTTCATCGCTTTAATCACCCAACCCGAGTAACGCAGGTCGCTTTAGATCCTCAAGGGCGCTATGCTTTTACCGCCGACAGTATGGCACAAGCAAATGTATGGAAGCTGACTACAGGTGACCTTGTCAGTAAACTAAAGTATATTGCGCGTCAGAAAATTTTTACCGCAGTGCGCTTTAACGATCAAGGCACTTTATTAGCAACCGGTTCACCCAATAAACGGGTTGATTTATGGCAGCTAGCCAGCGGTGAAAAAATTCAAACATGGCAAGTTACCCCGCGAGAAGGCAGTAAGCCCAAATCGGCAGTGGTACTTGATGTGGCATTTACAGATAACGGTAAATCATTGTTAACTGAAAGCTCAAGCGGAATCGCTGAGCGCTTTATTATACGAGAACCAAATGAACACAATTGAACATCGGCTAATGGAACTTGAGGCTAAAGTGGCTTTTCAAGACGAAACAATTGAAATTTTGAATGATGAAATAAAAGTTCACCAGCAACAGTTGGCAAAAATAAAGCGCCAAACCGAGTTGCTGGCTGAAAAACTTAAAGAGTCGCAAGCATCGCAACCTATGATGTCGAATATGCCGGAGCCTCCGCCACCGCATTACTAAACTGTTTAGGTTTAGTCGCCTGGATTAAACACGCCAATGATCTGTTCAAATTGGCGTGTTGATGCCTGCACAGCCTGCTCTGGTTGAGCCATTTTATGACCACACTGCATACATTCAACTTTTTCTACGTCATGCTCTTTGTAGAGCATTAACATATCCATGGTTTTACACTCAGGACACGTTGCTCCAGCAATAAATCGTTTTTTATGTTTCACTTCGTTTTTCCTACCATTTTGACTGACGTTATTTTATCGCAATATTTGCCTACTTGATACGATTGATATAGCTAATAAGATCCGTGTTATAATGGCCGCAATTCAATCAAGGCACAGTAAAGTAACGTATTTATGATCCAAATCTCAGAAATAGAACTGCTTCGCGGTGGCAAAGCTTTATTAAAAAATGCATCGGCTACATTATTTCCAGAGCACAAAGTAGGCCTTGTTGGTGCTAATGGCTGTGGTAAGTCAACGCTATTTAGTTTATTAAAGTCTGAGCTTTCGTTAGATGGCGGTAATTGCAGTATTCCTAAAGATTGGTCACTGGCCTCAGTAAAACAAGAAACCCCCGCCCTTGAAATAAGCGCTATAGATTACGTACTGCAAGGCCACCCTGAATATTATGCGCTACGAATTGCTTTGCGTGAAGCTGAGCAAACCAATGATGGCGACACTCAAGCTAAAGTGCATATTCAGCTTGAAAATATTAAAGGCTATAGTATAGAAGCCAAGGCAGGAGAGCTGTTACATGGTTTAGGCTTTGCTAATAATCAAATAGAAAACCCAGTAAGTGCATTTTCGGGTGGTTGGCGTATGCGTTTAAACTTAGCCCAAGCGCTTATTCGCGATGCCGACTTGCTGTTACTGGATGAGCCTACAAACCACCTTGATTTAGATGCTGTGTATTGGCTTGAGCGTTTTTTACGTGCCTACACTGGTACATTGGTACTGATATCTCATGACCGAGAGTTTTTAGACGCTGTGGTCGATCAAATTTGGCATATAGATAAACAACTTATTAATGTGTACAAAGGTAACTACTCGCAGTTTGAACGCCAAAAAGCTGAGCGTTTATTACAGCAGCAAGCCATGTTTGAAAAACAACAAGAACAAATTGCCCACTTAGAGCAGTTCATTACCCGCTTTAAAGCCAAAGCCAGTAAAGCCAAACAGGCACAAAGCCGTGTTAAAGCGCTAGAGCGCATGGAAAAACTTGCCCCAGCACATGTTGACTCGCCATTTGATTTTGAATTTGCTGAGCCAACCGCTCTGCCTAACCCGCTAATGACACTCGACAAAGCCAAAGCCGGTTATGGCGATGTCACCATTTTAAACAGTATTAAGCTGAACTTAGTACCAGGCAGCCGTATTGCACTACTGGGTAGAAATGGCGCAGGTAAATCAACACTTATTAAGCTGCTCTCTGGTGACTTACAACCTCAAGCAGGTGAAGTGTTTCAGCATCAGGGGTTAAACATTGGCTACTTTGCGCAGCATCAATTGGAATCACTTGATTTAAAAGCCAGTGCCGTCACTCATCTGCAACGCTTAAACCCTAAAGCCAGCGAACAATCACTGCGTGACTTTTTAGGCGGTTTTGCCTTTGTAGGCGATAAAGCACTCGACCCTGTAGCACCGTTTTCAGGCGGTGAAAAAGCCCGTTTAGTACTGGCTATGTTGGTTTATCAAAAACCAAATTTACTACTACTCGATGAGCCAACCAACCACCTTGATTTAGAAATGCGCCACGCTTTAGTTATGGCATTACAAGGCTTTGAAGGCGCTATGGTCACGGTATCGCATGACCGTCATATGCTTAAAAATACCGCCGATGAATTTTATTTAGTTGATAATGGCGAGGTCACCCAATTTGGCTACGACCTAGATGCATATTATCAGTGGCTGCTTAATGCTAATAAAGGAGCCGCTAAAAACGACACCGACGAAGAGCCAAAAGCCCATTCACAAGTTAACCGTAAAGAGCAAAAGCGCTTAGAAGCCGAGTTTAGAAAAGCGATTCAGCCGCTGAAAAAGCAAATTGAAAAACTTGAAAAGCAATTAGATAAGTTTGCTGCAGAATTAGCTGACGTTGAAGAGGCGCTCGGAGATAACACACTTTATAACGATGAAAATAAAGGCAAGCTTAAAGAGTTAATTACTAAACAAGCCACACTTACGCCTAAGCTTAATAATGTTGAAGAAGAGTTATTAATGGCCCTTGAAGAGATGGAACAAAAAGAACAGGCATTCGCCGATGAACTTGCTTAACAGCAACGATTTTTGGCAGTTTGCATGTCAGCTTTATAGCGAAGATGGCATGCAAGCGCGCCTGTTAGATTACCAAAACCTGCAAGGTAAAAACGTCAACCTATGCTTGTTGCTGTATTACTTAGATTCTCTCAATCTAGCTATTAACCAAACACAGCTGAGCAAGCTTGAACAATCAATTAGTGAGTTTGATCAGCAAGCATTAAAGCCTCTACGTACTACCCGCGCCTATTTAAAAACAAATCAAACCGAGATTACCGATTACGCCGCAATTCGAAAAGCACTTCTCGGCGCCGAGTTGAAGTTAGAAAAGCAGCAACAAATAATATTGATTGATGTAGTTAATAGTATGGATTTAACAGCCTGTTCAACGCCCAATAACAGCGATAAATATTTGGCATAATTTTTCACCATTATTTTCATCAGATCACTTATATTATGAATATTAGCTCGTTATATACGTGGTTACTTTAGTTTGTTTTATAAGCCAAGCTGCATATCTTTGGCTTTGTATTGAAACACCTCTTCTAATGGCAAGTTAAAAACTATAGAAATTTTAAAAGCCACTTCTAGAGAGGGTGAATATTTATTTGCCTCAATTGCCATTACCGTTTGCCGAGTTACACCAATAGCATCTGCTAATTGCTTTTGCGTCATTTCATCGCGTAAAAAGCGTAATGTTCGAATAGAGTTAGTTATTACATACTCACTCATAAATATTACCCGTTCTACCTTTATAAAGCTGCGCTATATAGTTGACTATTTCGGCAATCAAAAAAGCACCTACCATGACGTGCATTGGTAAGTATGGAATATTATATTCGATAGCTGGGCCCCAGTTATTAGCTTCAATTTGATATTGAACAATAGCAACACAAATTCCCGTCTGTAATATTATGGCCTTGTATTTATAACCCACTAAATTTATTTGCTTTTCTCTCACATCAGGTGGCTGATTTAATTCATTATCACTGATAAATGAAAGTAATAAATAGCTCAATACTATAAGTATCACAGAATAAATTAACACCTGTAGCAATAAACCAGATAACCAAGAAACAGAACTAAGCTGCTGCGTACTCGCATTCATTAGGCTGTTTACATAAAAGTAAGATATATACACGCTTACTAGTAAATCGATACTCAGTGTCAGTTCTCTAAAACTTATGCCTTGTAAAAATTCTTTAAAGTGCTCTGAACGAGTCATATAAAGCTAACCCCAAGTAAAATATTTTTGACTTTAAAACTATAAGTTCACTCTTTAGCCATGTCAAATATATTTAACACTAGGTTTATTTTATTTAACCTAAAACAAAGCAACGGTTATTCAAAGCTGAACTTTGCTGACCATCTTTATTATAAAAGTGATTAAAAAATCGCAGATAATTTACTAAAAAGTGCAAAATCGACTTAACTTTATTGATCAAAATCAACATCTGCATTGCCCATTTTATAATCTGTTAAATAGCTTGATCTGGATCATATCAAGCCCTGCCAAGCCAGCCTATGATTAACCCATAGACATCAGGAGGCCATTATGGACGTATTCTTTAGAGATTTTTTTAGCGACCCAGTACTATTTTTATCATTTGGATTTTTAGGCGTCGTTATTAGTTTATGCCTCTTCTTTGTGTATTTTTTCATGAAAAAAGTACACGATGCAGATATTAAAGAACAGCATTAAGCACGACGCACAAAGCGCCTTATTAGTTTACTGATTAGGCGCTTTTTATTTTTAAATATAAAAAATTTGCTACACTAGCGCTTCGTTTATTGCAAAGTGCGTAGTACAGACATGATCCCTAAGTTCAAACCCGCATGGTGGATGACCAACCGACACGTTCAAACCATAATGCCGCGTTTTTTTCGTCCTTTTCACCATACTCGCTACGAACTTGCGCAACTTGATACACCCGATGGTGACTTTATTGAGCTTGCTTGGTCACTCCCGCATAACGAAACGGCGCCGCTCGCAGTAATACTTCATGGACTTGAAGGCAACATAAATAGTTTTTATGCCAAAGGCATGATGAAAGCATTAAAAAAGCAAGGGTTTGCAGTGGTGCTAATGCACTTTAGAAACTGCTCAACCGAAGTTAATCGCCTGCCAAGAGCCTACCATAGTGGCGACACTGCCGATTTAGCTTTTTTTATAAACCATTTAAAACAGCAATTTCCAAAGCGCCCGATTGTGGCGGTTGGCTTTTCATTGGGTGGTAATGTGCTGGCTAAATATTTAGGGGAAGAACACATTCACTGCCCGCTTAGTGCAGCCGCCGTGATATCTGCGCCCTATGATTTGTCATCATCTAGTGATGTTATTCGTAAAAGCTTAGGTAAAATTTATCAAAAATATTTGCTCGATCGGATGAAAAAGTCGATGCAACGCAAACTCCCACAAATTAAACAGCAGATACCGATCACCACTGATCAGTTAATGGAAATTGATGATTTATTAGAGTTCGATAACCAGCTTACAGCACCGCTACATGGCTTTGAAAATGCGCACGACTACTACAAAAAAGCCAGTGCCATGCCGTATTTAAAAGATATTGCGACACCCACACTAATTATTCATGCCAAAGACGACCCTATGCTGTCGATTAAAGCAGTTCCAAGTAGTCAGGATGTAAGTGAGCATGTTACGCTGCGCATCTCAGAGAGGGGCGGCCACGTAGGTTTTATTAGCGGTAACAACCCATTTAAACCCGTGTTTTGGTTAGAGCAAGTGGTGCCTGATTATTTTAAGCAATGTGTATTTAATAACACCGATAAAGAGTGGCTATGATTATTCCTTTTGAACAACTTGATAAAGACACACTGTACAACCTAATTGAAAGCTACGTTTTGCGCGAAGGCACTGACTATGGCGAACAAGAGTTCAGTATTGAAAGTAAAGTAGCGCAAGTAAATCAGCAATTAAAAAGCGGCGAAGCTATGGTGTTTTTCTCTGAGCTACATGAGTCGGTCACCATAATTTCTAAAAGTGAATTCAAAGCACTACAAAGTGAAGCGCAATTCGACGAGTAAACTTGTCAGACACGGCGTAAAAATAGACAATGGCTTTTTTAACTTAAAGAGCCATTATAAATGATAAAACTAAGCTCAATAGTTATTGCAATGTCGATTGCATTAACAGGTGCAGTACACGCAGAAATTACTCCCTCAGATAAAGCAATTAAGCTTACACACGATACTATTTTAATCGATACCCACATTGATGTACCTTACCGTATTCACGCAAAATGGGCTGATGTAACTAAAGCTACTGATGGCGGCGATTTTGATTACCCTCGTGCAGTAAAAGGCGGTTTAAACGTGCCATTTATGTCGATTTATATTCCTGCTCATTTAGAGTTTGAAGGCAAAGGCAAAAGCTTTCAATTAGCGAATCAACTTATTGATGGTATGGAAGCAATTGCACAACGTGCACCTGACAAGTTTGCCATTGCCAGCTCAACAAGCGATATCGAAGCACAATTTAAGCAAGGTAAAATGTCGATTGCCATGGGTATGGAAAACGGATCGCCTATCGAGGGCGAAATGAAAAACCTACAACACTTTTTTGATCGTGGCGTGCGTTATATTACCCTAGCTCACTCGCAAAGCAATCATATTTCTGACTCATCATACGATATTCGTCGCAAGTGGAAAGGCTTAAGCCCATTCGGTAAAGAGCTAGTAAAAGAGATGAATAACATCGGCATGCTGATTGATGTATCGCATATTTCGGACGATGCATTTTATCAAGTAATGGAATTGTCTAACACACCCGTTATTGCGTCACACTCTTCACTACGTAAATACACGCCGGGTTTTGAGCGTAATATGAATGACGACATGCTGTTAGCTCTTAAAAAGAACGGTGGTGTTATTCAAATTAACTTTGGTTCAAGCTTTGTTACTGCTAAAGCAGGTACGTGGGGCAAACAGTTAAAAAGTAAAAAAGAAGCGGTAAAAAAAGATGGTACTAAGTTAAGTAAAGATTTTGATGCGATGTACCGCGCTAAAAACCCCTACCCATTTGCAAGCTTAGAGCAAGTGCTTGATCATATTGATCACGTTGTGAAGTTAATTGGTATAGAGCATGTTGGTATTGGCTCTGATTACGACGGCGTAGGTGACTCACTGCCTATCGGCTTAAAAGATGTGTCTAGCTACCCAAACCTTGTACAAGGCTTAATGGATAGAGGCTACAGCGATAGCGATATTAAAAAGATTTTAAGCGGCAATACACTACGCGTTTGGAAACAAGCCGAAGCGTATGCGAAAAAGCATTAGGCTCTAGGTATCAGGTATCAGGTATCAGGTATCAGGTATCAGGTATCA
>NZ_JASDDE010000059.1:0-6204 GCF_030407565.1 Pseudoalteromonas sp. APC 3694 | reverse complement strand
CATACTTAAACTTCTTTATTTATACTAAGCAATCTTAAAGGTGTAAAAATTATTTTATATGTCATGTATTTAAAAGACATGTCGCCTTAAATAGTTGTTTACAGCTAATTGAATGGACATTATACTAAACACCTAACTTTGAGGAATAAAGTATGTCTATCAATAAAAACGCGCTAGATACTTATCGACTTTTGAAAGCAACCGCAGAAGTTGCTGAAAAATCACTAGAAGGACGTATCCAACATTATCGCGCCCATCTTAAATCTGAAGAAAAAGAATTAAGAACTTACACCCAAAAAGCAGCAGCTGATTTACTTGGCTGTAATAATCGTACCTTAAAAAGACGCCATGACAATGGCGACTTTGACGATTTAAATATAAAACGCGGTGCAAACGGCCACTATGCCTACACCTTAGTTAATATTTTTGCTATGGCTGATATTATGGACATACAGCCTGATCACCGCGCATCAACAGACAAACTCCAAGTTATTGTTATTAATTCATTAAAAGGTGGTTGTGGTAAAACAACAAGCATGGTTAACATTGCTGCTGCACTCGCTACCACTAACATTAAACGTTACCGTATCGGTATAATTGATTTAGATCCTCAAGGGTCATCATCAAGCTTTTTCCCATCTTCAGAGCCCGATCCAATTACCGTTGGTGATTTGATGCGTGATTGCATTGACCTTGATGAAGGTGAAACATGGCCTGAATTTGTGTCTAACTCTTTTTTACCAACACATATTCCTAATATTCGTGTTTTACCATCAGGTATGGATGACTTTTATTTTGAGCACGAAACAGCAACATTACTCAAAGACACCTCCAATTATGAGCAAACACGCCATTACCACAAACTACTAGAACGAGTAATAAATCCGGTAAAAGATGAGTTTGACATTCTTTTAATTGATACAGCGCCAACGCTTAACTTTATGTTTTACAATGCATTAATGGCTTCAACGGCGATGCTAATTCCGGTTCACCCTGAAGCGGTAGACTTTGATGCAAATAATAAATATTTAAAACGCTTAGGTGAGATTTATCATACGGTTGCCGCTCTTGGCCATGATGGTTGGGATTTCATGCAATTTTTAGTTACTAATTATGTGAAAGGCAATCACTCACAACGCGACATAGTTAAAGATGTGCGTAGTGCTTTTGGTCGCCAAGTAATGAGCTATCCTATTAATCATAGTTCAGCAATTACCGCCAGTTCATCGTCGTTCAATACTATCTTTGACCAAAAAGCATCTGACAGCTTAGCAAGTAGAGAGTCATTAATGCGCGCACAAGAAAATATCAAAGATGTAGTGGATGAACTCGAAATGCTAATTCGTTCTAATTGGCAATCCACTCAATCTAAATTAAATACGCCTAAGTAAGGATGTTGACTAAAAATGGCTAAAAAACGTAAAAATGACACCCGCTTAGATCCCTTTGCAACCGCTGTTGGCAGTAGCAGCTTAGATGCCCTTTTAGAGCAAGCCAATGCAGGCGATGTTATTCGTATGCCTGCTCCCAGTGATCCTAACCGGGAAATAACGCTTGTTTGTAAAGTGATTGCTCACAACGAGATTGAAAAATCGACCCAAGTTTATGGTAAAAATCGTCGCGTACAAGCGCTTTTAAACGAAAAGTCAGTCGCAGATATTCTTCCTGCTATTAAAGAAGATGGCCGTAATCAGCACCCTGCTCTATTGTGGGAGCAAGGTGATATGAGCCTTGTATTAGCTGGTTCTAGACGTCGTAAAGCCTGTATTTTAGGTGGCGCAGACTACCTCGTATTGAGTTCTAGTGACTTTAGCGAGCAAGATGCCAAAGTACTTGCGGTTTCATCAGATCAATACATTGCCCCTAGTCTTTGGGAGTTGGGTCAAGCGTATCAGCAAACTAAAAACGATCTTATTCAACAAGGAAAAAAAGGCTCGTACCGTGAAATTGCTGTTATTGAAGGGGTATCGCATACAGCGATTGCTGATGCGATAAAAGCGTATGAGCAAATATCTGCAGATGTTATAGCCCTTTACCCAACAGCTAATCATGTTGGTAGAGAAGTTGCTAAAAAGCTGATTAACGCAAAGGAGCGCGATGAGGAAGCATTTAACGAGTTAGTTGTTGCACTTGCCAGCAATGATGAAATTAACGCCTTAGAAGCCGACGATAAGCGCGCTATGCTAATTACTAAATACCTAACTGCAGAGCCTAAAACAGCATCAAAACGTGAAGCGGTTTTAGAAAATGACTTTATTAGTGTGCAACGTAACCTTAAAAGTGGTGACGTTTCAATTAAAATAAATAATAAAGTGATGACAGACAAGCGCTTAGAGCAACTTACTAAGTTATTAAGTGCCTTTAATTAGTTAGTAATATCGTGATCTGTAAAAGGGGGTGGGTTAGTTAAATAGTGATCTAGCCCTCTTAATTAGTTGGTAAAAATCTGATCTTTAGTGGCATAAAAAGGCTAAAAACATGGCTTAAACCATCAAGGATCATATTTTTACTAACTAAACACCTCCTTTTAATGCCATTTTTCACCTTGTTAGTAAAAACCTGATCTAAGCCTAACTAAATCTCCTTTTAAAGTTAATTAATTGTTTTTATTTTGTAATTTAAACGTGCTTTTTTAGTGAGCAAAATTAAACAATGATCGCCAATTCGCTATAAACCAATTTTTTACTAACCAATCAGATCCAACCAGTTTATTTTAAAAATAATATTGCTTTAGCTCAGCGCTGATAAGGCATATACTGGAAAAATTGTTTTTAAATTTTAATACTTTGAGTGACATGTCTGCTAACTTATCAAAAAATGATTTAATGGCTATTTTTGAAGAAATTAAAAATGAGCAGGCTACCCAGTTCCCTCTTTCTGAGCGATTCATAAAAAAATTATTTAAACCCGCGGTGTTGGCCAAAGGAAAATCGTACTATAAAAACGGCCAAATCAGTTGGTTAGAACATAATGCAGATTTTTCTGTGGTTGACTCTACGGTGCAAGGTGATAAAGGAATCGCGTTCAACCAACGTATTGAGATCAGTAAATTACCAACTGGTTATTCGGTCGATACCCACTGTACCTGTAATGTTAAAACTAAATGCCGCCATTTGGCCGCTATTTTGTTAAAGCTTAAAATTGAGCATTCTGGTGAGTACGGTGAAGATTATTTTATTAATGATTGGTTTAGTGAACTAAGCGCACTTAAAAACACCGACCAAGCTCAACCCTCGCAAGTATTACTGTTTGTATTAGACATAGAAAACAACAAAGTATTTTTAACCCCTAAAATTGCCAACTACGATAAAAATAATAATTATGCACTTGGGCGAAATTTAACTGAGCAACAGCTTAATAGTTTTGTAACCCCTAGCGATTTGCTCGAAAGTGATTTTAGATTATATAGCTGGATCCGATCGCAAAATGCGGTCGGTAATATTGAGCTTAAAGGGCAATGGGGTTTTAATGCGCTGCAGCAATTACTTGCCACAGACAGATTATTTTTACAACGCTCTCGAGTACCTATTAAAGCGCAACCTGGTTTACCTCTTAACTTTGTTTGGGAAAAACAAAAAGAGGTAACCCAGTTAAAAATTCACTTGGATCAAATTCCTAATTGGGCGTTAATTAAAACAACGCCGCCCATCTACTTAGATTTAGATAAATATAAATTAGGCCGTATTCGTACGCCCCTCAGTGCTGATGAAATTGCGCACTTACAAACTATACCGGCGCTGCACGATACAAACTTTGACCGAATTTATAAGCAGCTTGCTGATAACTTTGGTGTAGGTGTTATTCCCCACCCTACTAATACACCAAGCACGCCTGTTAAGTCGTTGAGTAATGCCATACTTAAAGTCAGCATGTCGGGCTCAGTAATGGCTATTTCCTTATCGTTTAAGTATAAAAATAAAAACTATTTAGCGGGCACCGCGCCTGCAAAGTTAATTAATAGCGCCTTTGAAAATACCGTTACCAATGAGTTAGTCAACTTAGGCTTCGATTTTTGTAAAGGGGGTTTACACAGCGAGTTTATTTTTAGTCAGGAATCGGCTATTCACTTACATTGGCTAGTTCACGAGGTACTTCCCAGCTTTAAACAACGCGGTTGGCAAGTATCAATGAGCAAAGTTAATGTTGCAGATACTAAAAGCCAAATCTCATTGCATGTAAACAGAGCTGCAAATCATCAAATGCATAGTAAAGTAATGTTAAACGATACCAAAGTAGCTACCCTATTAAATGTAAATAATAAACTTTATGAATCGTTAAACCGTCAAAGTGAATTGTTTTATTACTACCCTGTTGGCCGTCAATTTGGGGTTATTGATAAAGCAGCGTTTAATTTATTAATTGAGTTTAAACTGCGGTTTGAATTTATTAAAACCCGTGACGAATTTAACATTCCGCTTTCATACTTACCTGAATTAGTTCAGCACACAGCTATTAATGTAGAGCTACATGACCCGTCATTAGAGCGTTACCTTGATGAACTAAATAACGATGCACTGCTATCACCTAACACTGCCATTCATGGCTTACACGATTCTGTAGTATTAAGAGAGTATCAGCAAGAAGGCGTGGCTTGGCTTAACTTTTTAAAGCGTAATCAGTTAGGTGGGATTTTAGCGGATGATATGGGCTTGGGTAAAACGTTACAAGTGATTGCCTACTTAGCAAGCTCATACAATACACCGCAAGCAGGACCTACGCTTATTGTGTGCCCTACAAGTTTAGTGAGTAATTGGCAAAACGAAATTACCAAGTTCGCAAAAAGCTTAAAAGTGACCACTATTTTTGGTGCACACCGAAATGATTCGTTGCAGCATTTGGCACAAGCGCAATGTATTTTAACCACGTATCCGCTATTAAAACGTGACATTGCTTATTACTCACCGCTGTATTTTGAAAACATTATTCTTGATGAAGCCCAGTATATTAAAAACGATACCGCACAAGTTTCACGGTTGGTAAAGCGTTTAAATGCCGACTTTAAGCTTTGTTTAAGTGGCACCCCAATTGAAAACAATTTATTTGAATTAAAGTCATTGCTCGACTTTGCAATGCCCTCGCTTTTAGGTTCACAGGCGCACTTTAAGCAGCATTTTCAAGGCCCTATTGAACGCGAAAGCAACATTGAACGTGCAGAGCAACTAAAAGCGTTAATTATGCCGTTTATTTTGCGCCGTACTAAAGCCCAAGTGGCTCAAGAGCTACCGCAAAAAACCGAACTTATAAAAGAGTTTGAGTTTGAACCTAAACAAAAAGATATGTACCAAGGTATAACTCGTGCGCTTGAAGAAAAACTGATTGATTTATTTGCCGAGCAAGGCGTACAAAAAAGTAAACTCGCTTTTTTAGAAGCTTTATTAAAGTTACGCCAAATTTGTTGTCATCCTAAACTCATTGAACCTGAAACTGAGGCTGCCAGTGCTAAATTAGAATGGTTATCGAGTCACTTACCTTTAATGCTTAGCCTTGGCCGTAAAGTGATTATATTTAGCCAGTTTACCTCTGCCCTTGATTTAATTGCCGAGCGTTTAAATGAGCTAAATATTAATTTTAGTATGCTAACTGGGCAAACGCGCCATCGCGATAAAGTAATAGACGAATTTACCAGTGGTAACACTTCCGTGTTTTTAATTAGCTTAAAAGCCGGTGGTACAGGGCTTAATTTAACCCAAGCCGACACTGTTATTCATTTTGATCCATGGTGGAACCCAGCTGTTGAAAAACAAGCCACCGATCGTGCTTATCGAATTGGGCAAACAAACCCAGTGTTTGTTTATAAACTAATTATGGCTAACTCTATTGAACAAAAAGTATTTCAAATGCAGCAAGATAAGCAAGCGCTTGTAGATGCATTATTTACTGAAAAATCAATGAGTTTTACCCAGTTTGACGAACAACAAATGCTGTCTTTAATTAAAAGCTAAAATAATTTTAAAAAATCATGACGAGTTTTTGAACTTATTTAAATTGTAGGCGTCTATTAATATGCTTGGTTAAATTGCAGTTTCTCCAAGCTTTCATGTTGATATCCCATATAGTAGTTACTAGACATAGTAATGATTAAGCCAGCCAGTAATGCGCTGGCTTTTTTTTGCTTTTAAAAATATTTATTTTTTTATTTAATTTATTTTGAACTAATCACAAATGGCTGGGTCTATTATTATGCTTGTAGTTGATGTGTTGTTA
>NZ_JASDDE010000047.1:0-18597 GCF_030407565.1 Pseudoalteromonas sp. APC 3694 | reverse complement strand
GAATAAGCGATCAAAGTTAATGCAATTGGGTGATCAAAGCTGGAGAGAATATGCACATAGAGCAAATAGCGTTTTGAAAGGGATGAGTTTAAGCCAAGGCGAGAATTCAGAAATTCAAGAATTTATCGGTATATTTAAGGCAAATGGGTTCTCAAAACACACACAAGTAAATGATTATATAACTAGCAATAACTTGTGGGGAAACTACCCGATAATTCGATCACTTAACGATCATGGCGAATACAAAGAAATCGAAGGTATTGAGCCTCAGTATTTTGAAGTTGTTTGCCGTATTTTAAATATATCCAGTGAAGGTGGAAGAAGCTTAGACAACTTCAAAAAGTACTAATTTAGAACACACCTAACACGATTTAAGAGGGGTTCGGCACGCATGGCATTTTTACTATGCGTCGGTTTTAATGATTAAGAGGTATGTGACAGCATCAGTATTGTGTGCCTTACACCTTAATTGAGCGTTGCTATCAATGTCCGCTTATGGCACAGACTGTGTGAAAACTAATTTTTAATAAATTGTCTTGGGTATGTTCTTAGTTTGAAACCATTTAAGATGGTTGCGATCGATTTTTTCTCAGTATCGCAATTTTCTCCGCGCGAGCGAAACTGCTATGGCAACGCTACTCTAATTGCTTTACTTAGGCCGTTAACTCCCATAATTGTTATCATTCTTCTGAAGTTGTAAGCTAGGACATGAAGACTTATTTCTGTCCCCACGCTTTTTAAACCTCGTGTTAGTAAGTGGGTAGCTCCCATCCAGAGTTTAATTGTGCCAAAGGGGTGCTCAACAGTTTGCTTGCGATGAAGCATCAATTCAGGTTCATTCTTTAGCTTTTGAAGCATTTCTTCTGTCAGAATCTCATGCACCCACCGCCTTATTCGCCTAGGGTCTTTTTTAGAGTTAGTGCACTGACTTCTTATTTTACAATCTCGACAAGCAATGTGATTGAAGTAAACATCAAGGTATTTACCTTGCTCAAATACCTGCATTCGATTTTGAAGTTCATTACCAGCGGGGCATAAGTAAATATCTTTATTTGCATCGTATTTGAAGAGTGAGCGGTTAAATATCCCTTTCTTTTCAGAGGACGATGTATCCGTCTTGGGCATGATTGGCTCTGCACCCAAATCGATAGTATCTTTTATATCGGGCTGACTGAAGTAACCTTTATCTGCTAATACCCTTATATCTTCCTTGCGCAATGCTTTTTGTGCGAGTTTTGTCATTGACGCAAGCTGGCCTCTATCTGGCACGTTGGTCACCTCATGCGTCACTATAAGGTGGTGCTTGGTATCAACCGCACTTTGCACGTTATAACTCACAACTCTTGTAAAACCTTGAGTTTTCATTAAACGTGAATCAGGATCAGTAGTGGATATTTGCTTGTCAGGATGAGCTTCAACTTGTTCTTTAATCTCGTGTAGTTTTTTTAACTGGCTGCGAAAGTCAGCTAGCCTATCTTTTGTGGCTTTAATTTTTGTGACGTTAGCTTGCTCTTTATCGGCTTCATCAAGTAATTCAAGGTAACGTTCAATGTTCTTTTCGACTCGGTCGATGTGGAATTTAACTTTGCTTGGCGTAAAATTATTGCCTTTGTTGTTGCTAGCTTTAAACTTACTACCATCGATGGCAACAACTGGTTTCTCAAACATATTCAGACGACGGCAGACTTCAACAAACGTTTTGCACACATTTTTTATACCATCTCCGTTGTCTTTTCTAAAATCAGCAATCGTTTTAAAGTCGGGTGCCAACTTACCAAGTAGCCACATCAGTTCAATATTGCGTTGGCATTCGGTTTCTAATCGGCGGGATGATTGAATACGGTTGAGGTAACCATAAAGATACAGTTTTAATAATGTGGCTGGATGATACTTAGGGCGGCCTGTGGACTTTAAAGTTAACCCTTTAAACTCCAATTCAGCTAGATTTAGTTCCTCAATGAAAACATCAATCACTCTGACCGTATTATCTTCACTGACGTAGTCTTCCAACGATTCTGGAAATAACGTTGATTGGTCACGACTTTCACCGCTTATAAACTTTGACATACTGCCTCAACCCTCAACTGAATCAATAGTCTAATTATATAAATATCAGTATATTAAGTGAACTAAATGTATAGATTAATAGATCATAAGCAGAACATACTTAGACCAAAAGGTGATCAGAGTTTTCACACAGTCTGTGCCAAAAGCGGACACTTCTAGTCAATGGTGAGCAACGAATTTATAGCTTGCACAAATATCAGATGTACCTAAAAGTATTTGTAAGTTTAATTAAAGCAATATAGCTGACGAATCCCCACGAATGGCGTAGATAAAACAAATAGTTAGAGGCGAAGGGAACATTCATGGCAGTTCCCGATCTGATCTTTCGCCAAAAACACCTAACCATGAATGCTGCCATGAATGTAAAAACAATGCTCGCCGATTTCCTCTCATTTGTCACCCCCAAATGTATGCACAAAGCCCGATTTTTAGCTGTGGGGGCGGCAGTACAAAGCTTGATGCAGAATGGCCAATGCACGGTAACGGCTATCGGCCGTAATTTTGACAGTGAAACGTCATAAAAACACGGCATCAAACGAGCTGACCGTTTGCTAAGAAATGAAGCGCTTCAAGCAGAGGCGCCGCTTATTTATGGCGAAATGACCCGCTTGCTACGTCAGGGCAAACAGCCGCTGATTTTAGTGGACTGGAGCAATGCCGACACCGAAAAGCGCCATTTTATCCTGCGTGCCAGCCTGGCGCTGGAAGGTCGCCCACTGACGTTACATCAAGTTGTTGTGCCGATGGACGAGTATACGTGCCCACACGTACACAGGGCGTTTTTATACCGGTTAAAGCAGGTACTGCCGGCAGACTTTAAGCCGGTGATTATTACCGATGCGGGTTTTAAAGTGCCGTGGTTTAAGCAAATACGTAAGCTCGGCTGGCATTACATTGCCAGAGTTCGTGGCAACCAGACACTGCAACTACCCGGCCAGGATGCCTATATCACGGTTGCCAAAGCCTACAAAAAAGCACGCCCTACGCCCCAAGTCTTGGGTGAGGTTAAGCTGACCAAAGCCCAGCAATATCGCACTCAAGCCGTGCTGGTGGGCACCGGTTGGAAGCTGCGAAAATCCGACAAACACAAGCAATATAAAGAGCCGTGGTTGTTGGTCTCATCCTTGCCCAATTGCTTCGATTACGCGACGAAGATTGCCAAATGCTACGGCAAACGCATGCAAATAGAAGAGAGCTTCCGCGACCAGAAAAGCCAGACCTATGGCTTAGGTAGCGAAGCCCACCGTACTTATAAACGCGAACGATTGGAAGTGCTGTTGCTATTGGCGGCACTGGCAAATTGGTTGCATTACATGATAGGGCTGGCGGCAGAGCTGGCCGGGAAGCACTTGCAGTTTCAGGCTAACAGCATCAAACATCGGCGAGTACTCTCATTTAACTACCTGGGAATGCGATTATCAAAGGCCGCCCAGCTGGGCTTAACTGAAGAAGAGATACAAGCGGCAAGACGGCAAGACGGCAAGTCACGCTCTGGGCCGCAGAGTTTGACTGGGGTGTCATCAAACTGGAAAAGAGCTGATACTATGGTCAAATTCGAGGGGATCCCTCAGCAAATATTCATAAATGTTTATACAGCATCAATTGACTTAGTCAAAAATTTGCATTAGTATTAGAGATGTATATTTGTAAGAGAATTTTATGTCTAAAGCATTTTCAAAAGTCTTAGTAATGACGCTTATGCTGGTTGCCTTTGTAGGGCAAGCATTTGCGTATTCTGCTATGCCTTGCGAAATGTCATCAGGTTCTCACGAATCACACATGAACATGGATCATGGTGATATGAATAAAAGCAGTAATGGTCAATCAGAAGATTGTTGTGACGTTGAATGTATTTGTCCTGCAAATGCTTGCTCATCTACGACAGTCCTAAATTCCAGTATTGATTCGACAGATATTCAAATATTCAGTGAATCTGTAGCTGCTCTGCAATCTAAACAACCTCATTCAATTTCCACTTCCCTTTATCGTCCACCAATTTTTGCCTAATACAGGATTAGTGCGTCCAAATTTCTCGCACATGTAATTAATTTTTCTGTTAGTCAATATAGCGTCGTAGCGCTATAGATATTTTCCAGCGATGTCTGGGGGCAAAAATGATCAATAAGTATTTAAAAATAGCAGTAGTAATGCTGCTTTCACCTGCGTTTGCAAACGCCAACGAACATAACCATGCACACAATAACGACGTAACACCTTTGGAGTTAATCGTTTATAAAACCCCTACTTGTGGGTGTTGTAAAAAATGGATAACTCATATTGAAGACAAAGGGATCGTTGCGCATTCCAAAGATTTCCGAAACATCGGCAACATCAAAACTAAGTATGGTATCAAACCTAATTACCGTTCATGCCACACGGCAGTGAGTAGAAATGGATTTGCCTTTGAAGGTCATATACCTGCTAAATTTATTCAGCAGTTCTTATCAGAAGAACATCCCAATGCGATTGGGCTTTCAGTTCCAGCAATGCCAGTTGGCTCTCCCGGTATGGAAGTCGATGACCGCTTTATGCCATACAACGTGTTAATTCTATTTAAAGATGGAACGAGCAAAGTCTATGCAAAAGTTAAGACATACGAGGAGCAATTCTAATGAAATTGAACTCTTCAAACCTTACTTCACTTTCAACTGCATTAATACTCGGCTTATCTGTATTCTCAGCTCAAGCTGAGAAAGTAGTGTCGCTTGAACAAGCTATCACCTTAGCTCAGCAAAATGATCCTTGGCTTCATGGTAGCCGATTGAAACAAAGTGCAGTTGAAAATAGAAGTATTGCTTCAGGTACTTTGCCTGATCCGAAAGTATCGCTAGGGATAATGAATTTACCAACAGATACTTGGGATTTAGATCAGGAAGGAATGACTCAGCTAAAGGTTGGCGTCTCTCAAATGTTTCCGAGAGGCGACAGTCTAGAGATCAAGAAAGACCAGTTACAAATTGAGTCCACGAAATTTCCACTGTTACGAGAGGATCGTAAAGCTAAGTTGAAAAGCCAAGTGTCACAACTTTGGTTAGATGCTTACTTAGCCCAACAAACTATTAAATTGATTGAAGATGATTGGTCTCTCTTTGAGCAGATGGCGGAAGTGGCTAAAGCTAGCTATTCAAACGTTGTTGGTAAAACTAGACAGCAAGATGTTATTCGTGCTCAGTTGGAAATCGTGCAGTTAGATGACAGATTAACTTCGCAAAAGCAGAAACTAGAAACGACAATCGCTCGTCTCAATGAGTGGCTTCATATTTACGATGCGGATCGTTTGAATGAATCATTCAACTTTGACGCGCAACCATTAGAGTTTAGCGTCTCAAAAGAATTGCCTTCGATTCAATTGAATAATCCAACAGTCCTAAAAGCATCTAATTACTCAAGAAATCTATTGGCTCAGGAGCTTTCGAATCACCCAGCCATACTTGCGATTGATATAAAACGCAAAGCTTCAGAAAAAGGAATTGAGTTAGCCAAACAGCAATATGAGCCGCAATGGGGTGTTAATGCTAGTTATGCTTATCGCGACAATATGCCCTCTGGTGATAGCCGAGCTGATTTATTTTCTGTTGGGGTAACGTTTGATTTACCCTTGTTTACCGAGAACAGACAAGATAAGCAAGTTGCAGCTTCTATTGCAGATTCAGAGACTATTAAAACCGAGAAACTATTACTGACAAAGCAAATGATCAGTGTTTTAGAAAAAGAACTAAGACAGCTTAAACGCTTATCAGATAGACAATCTATCTATCAAGAACAACTCCTTAAACAAACTCATGACCAAGCAGAAGCGTCATTGACAGCCTACACAAATGATGATGGCGATTTTGCCGAAGTTGTTCGAGCAAGAATTGCCGAATTAAATACCAGAATATCAGCTTTAAGAATTGATGTTGACGCACTTAAAACAGTTGCTCGTATCAACTATTTCTTTGCACATTCTCAATCTAACTCAAATGCTGAACATAAGTCGATGCAAACTTCACACAAAACTAATCAGCACTTATCCAGTCAGCAATTTGGAGAAAAATAATGTCAACGAATACAAAAACAATTATTGCCATCATCATTGGGGCAGCACTTGGTGCTGGAGCATTGAGTTTATATCAAGGTACTGGCTCAAACAGTAATAGTAATGAAGCAACATCAGGAGAAAAAAAGCCTCTGTATTGGGTTGCACCGATGGATTCTAATTACCGCCGGGACAAGCCCGGTAAGTCGCCTATGGGGATGGATCTAATTCCAGTGTATGAGGAAGGATCATCTGGTGATGACTTTGGCCCCGGAGCAGTAAAAATTGCGCCTCATGTAGTGAATAACCTTGGGGTTCGCACTGCACCTGTTGAACTGAAAAATATGCATACTGAAATCTCAACGGTAGGTTATGTTCAATATGATGAAGATAAGCTAATTCATATCCACCCACGGGTTGATGGCTGGATTGATAAACTTTACATCAAAGCAGCAGGTAACCCTGTAGAGAAAGGGCAGCCTCTTTATACACTATATTCTCCTCAGTTAGTTAATGCTCAGGAAGAGCTGTTAATAGCGTTAAAGCGCAACAATAGTTCTTTAATTTCAGCAGCCAAAGATCGCCTAAAAGCGTTACAGCTTTCAGCAGACTTTGTTCAAAAGCTAGAAAAGACACGAAAGGTTCAGCAAACAATTACCTTTTATTCACCACAAGCAGGTGTTGTCGATGGTTTGAAGGTTAGAGAAGGTTTTTATGTAAAGCCGGGAAACACCTTATTAAGCATTGGCCAGCTAGATCAAGTTTGGGTTGAAGCAGAAGTGTTTGAACGTGACGCAGCCTTAATTAAAAAAGGACTTCCTGTATCAATGACACTGGATTATTTACCCGGTGAGGACTGGGCTGGTGTCGTTGATTATGTTTATCCAACATTGAACAGTAAAACACGCACACTCCGAGTGAGATTGAAATTTGATAACACAGACTATCAATTAAAACCAAATATGTTTGCACAAGTCTCTATTCACGCTAATCAAGCTGATAGCACCATCCTCGTGCCTAAAGAAGCCGTTATTAGAACAGGTAAACAGGACAGAGTAGTACTTGCGTTAGGTGATGGGCAATTTAAATCTATTGAAGTGACTATTGGCCGGGTTGATATCGACAGCATCGAAATATTAGACGGCTTAAATGAAGATGACGTTGTGGTGACATCTGCCCAATTCTTGATTGATTCTGAATCAAGTAAAAGCTCTGACTTTAAACGAATGACTCATGATGAAGTGCCTAACTCTGTTTGGATGCAAGGGGATGTTAATAGTGTTATGGCAGGGCACCGCATGGTTAATATTTCACATGGCCCTGCTGAAGCTTGGGATTGGCCTGAAATGGTTATGGATTTTACTGTGGCTGAAAAAGTCGATATTGACTCATTAAAGTCAGGTCAATCTTTGCACTTTGAAGTGAGCAAAACCGAAGAGGGTGGATATGAAGTTACTGGAATTCATATCATGAGTGAGCCTGCTGATATGAGTGAAGAAGTATCATCAGCAACAGTATCAGGTTTAATTAATGCGATTGATATTGATACACGGATTCTAAATATTAGCCGAGGCCCAATAGAGAAGTGGGATAGACCTGCTGCGACGATGGATTTTATCGTCGCGGACAATATAGAAATAGTTGATTTCAATGTTGGTGATAATGTCACTTTCACTTTTGAGGTTAGGGATGACTTAGTTATCACTGACATTTCTCTTGAATCAGATGAACAACACGGCAAGGAAAATAAGCCGGTCGTTGATCACTCGAATCATTAAGTTGGGAGAAAAATAATGATTGAATCAATTATTAGATGGTCAATTGGCAATCGCTTCTTTGTTATCTTAGCTACCTTAATTTTGATTGGTGGTGGGCTATTTTCAATAAAGAATACGCCTGTTGATGCACTACCAGATTTATCTGACGTTCAAGTAATAATTAAAACGAATTACCCCGGTCAGGCACCGCAAGTTGTTCAAGATCAGGTTACTTATCCACTGACAACTGCAATGTTGTCTGTTCCCGGCGCTGTTACTGTTCGTGGCTATTCATTTTTTGGTGACTCATTTGTTTACGTCATCTTTGACGAAGACACTGACTTATATTGGGCAAGGAGCAGAGTACTTGAATATTTAAGTCAAGTAGCCCCTTCACTACCCGCTAGTGCGCGTCCACAACTAGGGCCAGATGCGACAGGTGTTGGCTGGGTTTACCTATATTCTCTTGTAGATAAAACGGGCAACTTGGATATTAGCCAATTGCGTAGTATTCAAGATTGGTTCTTAAAATATGAATTGCAAACTGTCCCCGGAGTGTCAGAGGTTGCTGCCGTTGGTGGAATGGTTAAACAATATCAAATACAAGTCGATCCCGATAAGTTAAGAGCCTACGGTATACCACTTAGTCACATTCAAATGGCCCTTAAGCGTGGTAACCAAGAAACAGGTGCCTCTGTTGTTGAAATGGCTGAAGCAGAGTACATGGTTACCGCTACTGGCTATATCAAAAGTATTTCAGATATAGAGTTGATCCCTCTCGGTGTGAACGAACAAGGAACGCCGCTTACTATTGGCGATGTGGCAGAAGTTAACTTAGGTCCACAAATGAGACGGGGCATCGCGGAACTTAATGGTGAAGGAGAAGTTGTTGGTGGTGTGGTTGTTATGCGCTTTGGTGAAAACGCACAAAAAACCATTGATGGAGTAAAAGCCAAATTAGAAGAGTTAAAAAAAGGTTTACCCGAAGGAGTTGAAATAGTTACGGTTTATGATCGCTCTGGCTTAATAGGAGAGGCGGTAGAAAACCTATGGAGTAAATTGCTCGAAGAGCTTGCTGTCGTCGCGATTGTATGTGTTGCATTTCTGTTTCATTTGCGATCTTCGATTGTTGCAGTTGTCACTCTACCTATTGGCATCTTAGCTTCATTTATCATCATGCATATGCAAGGTATCAATGCGAATATTATGTCATTAGGTGGTATCGCTATTGCAATTGGTGCGATGACAGATGGCGCAATAGTGATGATTGAAAATATGCATAAACATATGGAAAAGACACCGCTAACAGATGAAAATCGTTGGCAAATAGTCTCAAAGGCGGCAAGTGAAGTCGGTCCTGCATTATTCTTTAGTTTGCTCATCATTACAGTCTCATTCTTGCCTGTATTTATTTTGGAAGCGCAAGAAGGAAGAATGTTCTCTCCTCTTGCTTACACAAAAACATATGCAATGGCTGCATCAGCAGGCTTAGCGATAACATTGGTGCCTGTATTAATGGGGTACTTTATTCGAGGCAAAATTGTTTCAGAAAAGAAAAATCCGTTAAACCGATTGCTAATTGCTATTTACATGCCTGTTTTAAAGCAAGTAATGAAGTTTCCAAAATCGACAATTGTAGCAGCAATATTAGTGACTATCGTCGGTTTTTGGCCTGTTGATAAGATTGGTAGCGAGTTTATTCCTCCTCTAGATGAAGGAGATTTAATGTACATGCCGACTACATATCCGGGGATCTCTATTGGTAAGGCAAGAGAAATTCTACAGCAGACAGACAAGCTAATTAAAACAGTGCCAGAAGTTGAAACAGTATTTGGTAAAGTAGGAAGAGCTGAAACTGCAACTGATCCCGCGCCTCTAACTATGATTGAGACCTTCATTCAGTTGAAGCCTCAAGAAGAGTGGCGTGAGGGAGTTACAACAGAATCTTTAAAAGCTGAGTTTGATAAGTTGGTTAAGTTTCCGGGCTTGACGAATGCTTGGGTTATGCCAATCAAAACTCGTATTGATATGTTGGCAACAGGTATTAAAACGCCTGTGGGTATTAAAGTCGCCGGACCAGAGCTTGATGTGATTCAGGAAATCGGCCAACAAATAGAGCAAATTTTACCCGAAGTTACAGGCACAGCATCAGTTTACTCAGAGCGAGTTGCAGGTGGACGATATATCAAGGTTGATATTTCACGCGATAAGGCAAGTCGCTTTGGGTTAAACATCGAAGATGTTCAACAAGTGGTTTCTACAGCTATTGGTGGTATGAACGTTACCCAAACGGTAGAAGGTCAAGAGCGTTACCCTGTTAACTTACGCTATCCGCAAGACTATCGAGACTCTCCTGAGCAGCTATCACGATTACCTGTTGTAACACCAAGTGGTCAACGCATTGCACTAGGTGATGTCGCAGATATTCGAGTTGAGAACGGTCCGCCGGGGATTAAGAGTGAAAATGCTCGTTTAAATGGCTGGACGTTTATCGATATAGACGGTGTTGACGTAGGTACTTATGTTGAAAGTGCAAAAATACACTTGGCTAATAATCTAAAACTACCAGCAGGTTATTCAATTACTTGGGCTGGGCAATACGAATATATGGAAAGAGCGAAAGAAAAGCTCACCTATGTATTGCCTTTAACACTCGCCATTATTGTTATTCTACTTTACTTAAACTTCAGAGCGTTTAGTGAGGTGGCTATCATTATCGTTACCTTGCCGATGGCGATGATTGGTGGCTTATGGTTGATGTATCTGGAAGGGTTTAACTTCTCTGTGGCTGTTGGCGTGGGCTTTATTGCTCTAGCTGGGGTAGCGGTTGAGATTGGTGTGATAATGTTGGTCTATCTCAATCAGGCACTTGCTGAGCTTAAGGAAAAAGCGAAAGAGCGAGCAGAACTCATCTCAGAAGATGAATATCAAGATGCCTTATTGCACGGTGCTGGATTACGTGTTCGTCCTGTAATGATGACAGTAGCGACAATCATTATCGGCCTAATGCCTATTTTATATGGTACAGGAACAGGCTCTGAGGTAATGAGTCGTATTGCTGCACCAATGGTAGGTGGGATGACAAGTGCAGTCCTGCTAACTCTAATTGTTTTACCCGCGATTTATTCAATCGTTAAAAAGCCCGAAGTAAACGCCTTTAACAAGGAACTTTCTAACTCGGAGCTAAAAAACAATGCTTAGAAAAGCTAGGAAGTACCATAAATGGCTAATGGCATTTGTAGGGATACAATTCCTTTTCTGGTCGATTACTGGTGTGTATATGGTGACTATGGATATTCACTATATACACGGCGAAACCTTGGCTAAGAGTGAGGAAGCCAAAATAGATTTAGCAAGTATGGATTACTCCATTGTAAAGCTAGCTGCGGATTATCCTAAAGCTAGCCAAGTTACACTTACTCAAAGTATGGGCCGTCCTTTGTATTCTTTTATTAATGGAGAAAATGGAAAAGTAGCAATAGATGCTAAAACTGGAGCTGTTCAGGCCCTTGTAGATGAAACCAAGGCTAAAGAAATCGCACAATACCATTATGTGCTGAATCATCAAATCGACAGCATAAGGTTGATTAAGTCAGCGACAAACTTGCCTGCTGAGTTGTCCCCAAGGCATTTACCTGTTTGGAGAGTGACGTTTGAGCAATTCTCCACACCGACATTTTATATAAGTCAACAAACAGGATCACTTGTTGCCAAGCGTCATGATTACTGGCGATTGTTTGATTGGATGTGGCGGTTCCACATTATGGATTACTATGATGGAGAAAACGTATCTAACTGGTTTTTGTTCTTGGTCGCAACTCTAGGTCTAATGGGAGCAATTACTGGCGCAGTATTGACTTATTACCGAGTGCTTTCCCCAAATAAAAAGAGAGTCATTTGATGCGACTATTTAAGTTAAATACAACGATACACAAGTGGCTTTCTTTATTTGTTGGTTTACAACTGCTTATTTGGTTGGGAACGGGCCTTTACTTCAATTTGATGGATCACAGTAAAGCCAGTGGTAATGAACTTAGAGTTCATTCTCATCATGAAGGTAGCATTACAGGCTTTGACCTATTCCCTATTAAAGACATTACTAGTAATGCTCCGCAGGAAGTAAACCTTATATGGGTTTTACATCAGCCTTACTATCATTTTGTGTTCGATAAGGGGCAGCATAGCTATCAAGAACGCCACTCAAAGCTATTTGATGCTGTAACAGGAAAGCCATTTAATTTGTCTGAAGAACAAGTACTAACTTTGGCAAAAAACTCCTACTCAGGACAGGGTAAGTTAACTACTCCAGTGTTATCTCAACCTCCGTTTTCTGATCACGTAAGGCAGCAAAATCCTATGTGGCAAGTTGCCGTTGAGGATGAGAACAATACAACTATTTATTTAGATAGTATTACAGGTCAAGTACTTCGCCATGCCAATGATGATTTCAGATTGAAAGATCTGATGATGAAGCTTCACTTTATGGACTATGGCAATTCTGGAGGATTTAACCATTGGTTGATCATTGCATTTGCTTTTGCAACGCTATTCCTTTCAATTACTGGTGTTACTTGGCTGATACAACAGTATCGAAGTGGTTTACTGAAGCTAGGTTGGGGCACTAACAGGCAAAAAGTGGCAGTGACGTTTTCCAATGAAAATACTATTACTGACATCTCAGCAGTTGGTCGCTCAACTGTACTAGAAGGGCTAGCTAGTTCACATGTATACCTTCCTTCAGGTTGCGGTGGTGGCGGTACTTGTGGCAAATGCGTGTTCTTAAGTTCAACTAAATTACCTATCACACTATCTGAACAGGAACATTTATCTCAGGAGCAACTTAAGGAAGGTTATCGGCTTGGATGTCAGCATAGGTTCTCTGAAATTAGTTCGATTGAAGTTAATACTGATCGCAATATTGAAAATCATGAGCTAGTTGTGGTTGCGACTAATTTCATTACTCCTTTTATCAAGGAAGTGAAATTTAAGCTGAAATCAGGCAAACAGTTGGCATTTAAAGCTGGTGCATATATGCAATTTCATGTGCCAGCAGGGATGAATAGCTTACGTCCAGATGATATGCCAGAGTGCTATGAAAAATACTGGGATAGCTACTATCATGGAAAATTTTCTCATAACGGTGTAACTCGCCACTACTCATTAGTTAACTTTGACGAGGAGTCTGATGAGTTAATGTTTAATATCCGTTGGCAGACCGCAAAGAATGGTTTTAAAGCAGGAATAGGTTCAAGTTATTTAGGTTCACTCCAAGTAGGTGAAACGATAACTGCAAAAGGCCCTTTTTCTGATTTTTATGCCACTTCAAATAAAAAAGTTAGTCGCGTGTTTATAGGTGCGGGTTCAGGACTTGCACCACTAAGGTCTATTATTTTTGAACAGTTGAAAAAGCATAAAGATAAAAGTGGCTTGACTCTTATCTATGGTGCGCGAACTGAAGATGACTTGCTATACCATAATGAATTGAAGTCACTGAGTGAGAAGCATAAAAACTTCTCTTATATTCCTACTCTTTCTAATCCTTCAGAAGAATGGCAAGGGCACTCAGGCTATGTTCAAAAAGTACTTCTGCCGTATATGAACCAAAAATCAGAACTGCTTTTGGCTGAGTTTTACTTGTGCGGTCCAGAAGCAATGATGAGTGAAGTGGAAAAAATAATTACAGATGCTGGGATTCCAAGTAATCAAATTTTCAAAGATAAATTTAGTCGTTAATCCATTAAATAAATAGAGGTATATATGAAAACATTAATTAAATTTTTAACCGTAATCAGTGTCGTTTTTAGTAGTGCGGTATTTGCGCATGTGCATCTTGAAAAAAGTGTGCCTGCTGATAATGCAATGCTAATGAATCCTCCAGAAGAGTTAACTTTGGTGTTCACCAAAGAGGTACGGGTTGTAAAAGTTTCATTGGCCAATAAACAAGGCGAAGAATTTAAATTTGGATTCGAGCCTTCTAAAGTCGCTACTAGCAAATTTACATGGAAACTACCTAAATTAGCTCCTGCAAACTATGCTGTGGATGTAACCTTCTTAGGTAACGATGGTCATAAAATGAAACATAGCTTCGGCTTTATGGTTCACTAAAATAGGCGGTGTGATTGATATGGAAATGTATATCTGGAATACAGTCATTGTACTGTCAAAAATTGTATTTTACGTCGGCTTTGCCTGTATTGCTGGTTATACATTTTTCAGGCAAATATTTGAGAATAATGAATCTCATACTAATGCTGTAATAGCGAATTTAACGTGGACAAGAACTTATATAGTTATGGCTTTGATCGCTAATATTACTTGGTTCTTTGCCAGTACTGGTGCAATGGCAGAAGAGGGAATTCAGGGGGCGATAGACGCTGATATATTGGCTATTATGTGGGACTCCTCTGTCGGCACTGGAGCTTTGCTTCGAGCGCTTGGGCTAGTTACCGCAATAATCGCTTTAGCTTTAAGGTTCAAACTCGCTGTGAACTCGTACTTAAAACAAAGCGCTTTAATGTTGAGTTTATTAATCCTTGCATACTCATTCACGTTACTGGGTCATATTTCTGAGTTAGGCACAATTGAAAAAGGCTTGCTTATTTTGCATGTGCTCGTTATGGCATGGTGGTTTGGGGCGTTATTGCCACTAAAACAGGCTTGCCATCAGCTAAGTTATGCAGAACTTCATTTGCTGATGGAAAGCTTTGGCAAACAAGCAAGTTTTACATTGAGCCTATTGTTGGTAGCAGGCCTCTGGCTCGTGATTCAATTGGTCGGAAGTCTTGATGCACTAATAAGCTCAAGTTACGGACAAACACTGTTGTTTAAATTGGCCCTTGTAGTGTCTATTTTGGCACTTGCTGCTAAACATAAACTAATACTCGTTCCACAACTTAAAAATAGTCAAGGCAGAGAGGCTTTATCTAAATCTATCTCGATAGAAATGGTAGTAGCTTTTGCCATTTTATCTGTAACGGCTGGGCTTACTAGTGTTGTTGGCCCTGCAAATTAAAACCTAAAAGAGAAAATGAAAATGAAAACAATAAATATCCTACTCGTTTTATTAATGACGTTTAGTTTCGCAGCAAACGCTCATGGTGATAAGAATAAAGACAAAGGATTGTTTAAAGGTGTAGATACACCAGCCGCAAAAGTTGTTTTGGCATTTCATCAAGCACTTGAAACTGGCAATCAAAAACAGGCTAGAGCGCAGTTAGCGGATGATGTCACCATTTTCGAGGGAGGCCGCGTTGAAAGGAGCGCTGATGAATATGCTCATCATCATATGTTGTCGGATATGAAGTATTTAGCAGCGATGAAGAGCGACACACTTGAACATCAAGTGACGATACTTGGAAATACAGCTATCTCTGCCTCGCGCAGTCAAACTACAGGTACCCATAAAGGTGTTGAACGCGATTATCAAGGCATGGAAACGATGGTGCTGGAAAAACAAAATGGTGAATGGAAGATTAAGCACATTCATTGGTCACATTAATTTATTGGTCAAACAACGGAGAGTAAAATGAGAAACAACAATCCATTACATCAAGTTTCTACGCCACGTAGACGCTTTGTACAAGGATTAGCTGCTGGCGGTATATTAGCTGCTTTTCCAAGCATTCTTCATGCTGCTTCATCTTTAGTGGCTGGAACAATAACAGGTACTGTGCCCGAACTAAGTGGAGAAATAATAGATCTGGTGATAGATGAGTCACCCGTAAACTTCACAGGTGTTGTAAGAATGGCTACAACAATCAATGGCTCAATACCAGCTCCTACCTTGCGCCTCAGAGAAGGTGATGACGTTACTATCAGGGTAACTAATAAATTATCAGTGCCGAGTTCAATTCATTGGCATGGGATCATTCTTCCGTATCAAATGGATGGCGTACCGGGTATTAGCTTTAAAGGTATAATGCCGGGTGAAACCTTTGTTTATAAATTTAAGCTGCAACAAAGCGGCACATATTGGTATCACTCACACAGTGGCTTTCAAGAAATGACAGGTATGTACGGCGCATTAATTATTGAGCCAAGAGAAAAGGATATTATTAGTGCTGACAATGAGCATGTTATCCAATTGTCTGATTGGACTGATGATGACCCAATGGATTTGTTTCGCAAGTTAAAAGTACAAAGCGATGTATTTAACTTTAATCAACCTACTGTTCCAGAGTTTTTTGATGACATTTCAAATAGCAGCGTTTCAAATGCGCTACAACGCCGGGAAATGTGGAATAAAATGAGAATGAACCCTACAGATCTTGCAGACTTATCAGCATCTGCAATGACTTTTTTAATGAATGGTTGTGCGCCTTTGACAAACTGGCGTGGAATGTTTAAAGCTGGCGAAAAGGTTAGGCTTAGATTTATTAACGGTTCTAGCAATACGTTTTTTGATGTAAGAATACCTGAGCTGAAGTTAACAGTTGTACAAGCTGATGGACAAAATGTTGAACCTGTGACAGTAGATGAATTTAGATTTGGTCCCGGTGAAACTTATGATGTACTTGTCGAGCCAAAAAATGATGCATATACGATTTTTGCACAAAGCATGGATCGCTCAGGTTATGCTAAAGGTACTTTATCAATGGCACCTAATATTGATGCACCAGTACCTGCTCTAGATCCCGTTGAATGGTTAACGATGACAGATATGATGGGGAATATGGCCCAAGGTGGTGAGCATTCCGCGATGGCAGGTATGGCAGACATGTCGGGCATGAATTCTAATAAAATGGATCATAGTGCAATGGGTCATGGAGCGATGGCAATGGATCATAGTAAACATGGAATGACTAAAAACCCATTAGCTGTTGCTAGCACTAAAGTGCGTCATGCAAAAACAGAGTATGGAGCTTCTGTTGATATGCGTGTTGATATGCCTAGAACAAACCTTGATGATCCCGGTATAGGTTTACGTAAAAATGGACGCCGTGTTTTAACACTTGCAGATTTACATTCTCTTGAGGGAATTACAAACCAGCAAGAGCCAGAGGCTGAAATTGAATTACATTTAACTGGAAACATGGAGCGTTATAGCTGGTCATTTGATGGCTTGGAATTTGGAAAAAGCACGCCAGTTCACATGAAGCATAATCAACGTTTAAGAGTTATTTTACAAAACGATACAATGATGACACATCCCATGCACCTGCATGGTATGTGGAGCGATTTGGAGAATGAAAAAGGTGATGTACAGGTTCGTCGCCATACTATCCCTGTACAACCAGCGCAAAGAATTAGTTTTTTAACAACACCTCATGACGTAGGTCGCTGGGCATGGCATTGCCATTTATTATTCCACATGGATGCAGGTATGTTTAGAGAGGTAGTTGTATCATGAAAAAATTAATACTAACCAATACCTTAAGACTATTATTAATAGGTTTGCCCCTTATAAGTGTATCTGTATCTGCAAAAGATGAGATGACTGAGATGGGTGATTCTAAAATGCAAGCACAAGGTGGAGATGCACCTAAAGATGCTAGAGACCCCCATGCTTATGCAGCAGGTACAACTTTGACTGAAGGTCCTTATGCACTCAGTAGCGACAAACGACTGACTTTGGCAGATGAGCATTCATTTTACGCGCTACTAGGGGATCGTCTTGAATATAATGAGCAAACAAACGCAGGTGTTTTTGACTTTCAGGCATGGTATGGCACTACTTTTGACAGGTTAGTCATAAAAACCGAGGGTGATTTTAGCAAAGGAAATCTAGAGGAGAACCAAACAGATATTTTATGGGGCCATGCTGTTTCAACATATTGGGATACACAAGCAGGGATTCGGTTTGATTACAATAAAGACGGTGAAAACCGACAGTGGCTAGCTTTTGGCCTTAGGGGGCTTGCTCCATATTGGTTTGATCTCGACATGACTGGCTACTTGGGCGAAAAAGGCAATACAGCACTATCGCTTAGAGCGGAATATGAGCTATTACTCACACAAAAGTTAATTGTTCAACCACGTGCAGAGTTAACGCTTTACGGTAAGGACGACGTCCAAAATAACCTTGGTAGTGGTTTATCGAGCAGTACTATTGGTTTTCGGGTTCGTTATGAGTTTACCCGCCAGTTTGCTCCCTATGTTGGCGTTGAGTGGACAAATAAATTTGGTAATACAGCCGACTTTGCGAAGTTAAATGGGCAAAGTACGCGTGATACTGCTTTTGTTGCAGGTATCAAGTTCTGGCTCTGATGTGAAGAAATACTATATTGACTTGATGAGAGCTACCGCAACTATATTGATGGTAGCTTTCGTTTTTTGGGATTTAAACCATTTTAGTTATGTTAGGAAAGGCCTAGCTAATAGTTTTTTTGGAAAGAACTAAGAGCAGTAATAGTAAGCTACTTCTTATTTTCAGTCGGTGCCAGTCTGGTGTATACCTATCAAGGTGGAATATCAGCTAAGAAGTAAAGTTGGCGAATGGTTAAGGTTAAAGAGTCAAGGCAAAAAACATCGCCATTGAAAGACGTACAATAGGCCATTTTATCACTTTTGATGAACGGGAATTGGATGTGCCCGGGATAGAACCGATTGTTGCAAAGTACTGCGCTTAAAGCTGAACAATTGGAAAAATGATCCCTTACTCAATACCTAGTTATGAGCGTAGGGTTTTTATTTTTTTTAATGGTGCTCATGCTTGGCTTCAATCTCATGAGTATAAATTAGACACCCCTTTATACTTGTGAAGTTTAAGCTGTTTAAAAAAGTAAAAAGTAAAAAGTAAAAAGTAAAAAGTAAAAA
>NZ_JASDDE010000015.1:0-23721 GCF_030407565.1 Pseudoalteromonas sp. APC 3694 | reverse complement strand
ATAGGCTCTGCCTTGCCTAAATACCAAACAGACTGCTGCAAATTTAACCTTGAAAAATCAACAGACCCTAGTTTAACTGGGCTTATTTATTTGCTTAGATGTGGGGTATTGTTACGCTCTTAATCAAAAGTAAACAGCGTTAAAGGTAGCAAGTTGGTTGCCTGCCTCATTTTGTAATACTAATTTTTCACCATTAATTTGCCATTGCGTTGCTGCCTGAAGCACAGCCGCCATCGCGCTTTCTTGTTCCATATTGTCATGACACATTTTTTGCGTGGTAGCTAACTGCGTAAAAGTCACTGCTTGCTTCGATACTTCATAACCGCCATTAAAGTTATTACATCCTAAAAAGCCGTGTACGGTGTTATCACTATTAAACTGAATAAATGGTTCTTTGGTATTCACTACAACTGGGTTGCCATCGATTGAAACGGCTTTGAAATAGGTGTTTACTAAGTCAACGTCTGGCTTTGGCGCTACTTTTGAAACAATAATTTCTAAAGGTTCTGACGAGCTAGTATCGGCAAAAGGCGAGTTACTCGTTGTGCTGGTGTATAGCAAGTTTCCTTGATTATTAATGGTTGCACGCACGCTATAGCGGTGAGTTGGGTCAATCTTTTCAAGGTTATACTCAAGCTCTACTTTATAAGGCGGTGCGCCTACTAAATCAATTACCTGCTCAGAGATAACCGTAGCCGCCACATCCATTTTTGACACATCAACCAAGGTAACGGTTAGCTGTGAATTAGGCGCAATTAGGCTGCGATCTAAGTAACTAACTTGCACAGGTAAGGTGGTCATTGTTTGCGCCACAGCACTATTTTGCTGCGCTGCGTCATCGTTACATGCGCTCAGCATAAGTGTGCCACTTGCTAGAAAACACAAGCCTGCAATCGACTTTAACATTGAATTTGGCTTCGATGAGAACATAAGAGTTCCTTGATGGAGTATGGTATAAGGTCGCTAGCATACGGTTGAATTGCTTAATCATTGCTTAACTAGCAAATAAAGAAAGTCGAGATATAAAAAAAGGCGCTAGGCGCCTTGATTTATTACTTATTTTTTTACGTATTTAGTTAAAATTACAATACGCTGTCCATCAACACGTCCTTCAATATGTTCAGGGTTGCTGGTTAAGCCAATATTGCGCACGGCTGTACCGCGCTTTGCTGTTAAGCTGCTACCTTTCACATCTAAATCTTTTATTAACGTGACGGTGTCGCCAGCTTGTAGTACTACACCATTGCTATCAATGTGTTTAATATCATCATCTTCAGCAAGCGCTTGCTGCGCCCATGTTAATGTGTCTTCTTCAAGGTAAATCATATCTAGCGCGTCTTGTGCCCATCCGTTATCAGCTGCTAACTGAGTCAGCATGCGATAAGCAACAACTTGTACCGCAGGTGTTTGACTCCACATACTGTCATTTAAGCAATGCCAATGGGTCGGGGTTAAATCGCTATTGCCTTCAATTTGATCTTTACATGTTTGACAGGTGTAGATGCATTTATCTGAATGAGCTTCGGTAACAGGAGGAACTTCGTAAACAGTTAGGTCGTCTGTTGCTGCGCAGAGTTCACATTGGTTACTGCTACGTTCTATTAAGGCTTGTTCAATGCTCATATAAGGGACTCTTTTTTGTGAGTTTATAAAAAATTAATAATCGCATTATACCTTATAACCATAACCTTTGGGTATGCTTAGAGCAGTTGTAAACTCAAAAACCCTATAAAAAATGAGGATACTAATAATTCTGCTCTAGGGTTATAAATTTAGTCTTATTTGTTTGTTTTTAATCTAATTAAAATTGCAGCAAGTCTTTAAAGTTTCACTATACTGGTTAAATAATAAAAAATAATGATGACATCACTGTTAAGTAGGAAGGTTAATGCCAAATAATCTAGAGGTAAAAAATTCATCTATTTTGGTTACTCAATATATTGCTAGGCAACCAATTTTTGACGGTGATAAAAGTATTTTTGCTTATGAGTTGCTCTATCGCGATTCAGTTAATAATGCTTTTCCTGTAGGAACAACTGACGGGCAAGCCACTGGGCGACTTTTTTTTAATGCGCTAATGCTGGTTGGCATAGAAAAGCTAGCGCTCAATCAAACTGCGTTTATTAATTTATCGAGCGAGGGGCTTTTAGAGGATTTGCCTAAATTATTACAGCCTGAGAATACTGTAATTGAAATTGTTGAGCGTACTGAAAATATAGAGCTTGTTGTTGAGAGAGTGACAGAGTTAAAAAAAGCAGGATATGTATTTGCGCTAGATGATTATGACTCACATGAAAAATGGCAACCATTACTCAGTTTGGTTGATTATATTAAGCTTGAAGTTGAAGAGCCGGTAATAAAAACCAGCATGTTGCTGAAAAAGCTCAAACGCAATTTTCCTAATATTAAAATAGTGGTAGAGCGAATTGAAACCTATGATGAATTTAGGCAGCTTAAAGAGGCTGGATGCGATTACTTTCAAGGGTTCTTTTTTGCACATCCAGAAATGTTAAGTTACAACAGTATCGAACCTCTAAAAATGGCTGTTTTAGACTTACTGCGTTGCACATCCCGCACAGATTTAGACTTTAATGAAATTAATCAACGCATTTCTAAAGATGTCGGTTTGACTGCACGCGTCCTAAAACTAGTGAATGCTCGCTCTGCTAATAAAAATTTAGTGATAACGTCTATTCCTCAGGCGGTTGTGTATTTAGGGGAAGATTCTATTAGAAAGTTTGTACGAGTATTGGCGCTAAGCGAACTTGGCTCAGACAAGCCCAGTGAACTTACTCGTTTAGGCTTATGTCGAGCGCAGTTCATGCAAATAATTTTAGAACCAGGCGGAAAAGTCATTGCAGAACAAGGTTATTTAGTCGGCTTAATGTCGGTGCTTGATGCTATTTTAGATATGGAGCTGGAAGCTATTGCTAAAGAGTTTAGTTTAGGGGCTGAGTTATCCGGTGCACTATTAAGTTTTGAAGGCATGATGGGTAATTCTTTACATTTAATAAAAGCGGTAGAGGAAGATAATTGGCAATTGGCTAAAAAGTTGTTAGAAACTATTCGCCCAGCCTCGAATATTGAGACCGTATTTAGCGCCATGTTGGATGCACGCCAGTATGCGGATGAACTATTGGCCACTATTATTGAGCAAGACTAACGCAAAACGTTTGGGTATGATTGGCACATATTGATTTTACTTAGTATTACACCATGCGTTTATTTTTACCTATTACCACTATTTTAATTGCCTTAGCTTTATTAATTCCCGGGGTGACCCAGCCAGTACTGAGTATGGAAGGTAAAATTGATAAGTCTAAACTTGCTGAGGCGGGCATTGAAATGTTGGCAGATGAAGGGAATCAAAACACCCGTAATATGCTAATGATGATCTCGAGTATGTTGGGGTTAGATAAACTTGAAGGCGAGATCAGCGCTTATCAAAAAACGCGCAGTATTTGGGGCACCGTTAACGAACTGGCCGATAACAAAAACTACTTAGTGGCGATATTAGTGGCGTTTTTTTCAATGGTGATCCCAACAATTAAGCTGCTGCTTCAATTGTTGTATTGTGTGCTGAAGGAGACTTCGTTTAAGCACAATCTTGGTAAGGTGATTATCGGTTTAAGTAAATGGAGTATGGTGGATGTGTTTGTTATTGCATTAATAGTGGCTTACATGGCTGGTAATGCAAACGCGAACTCAGAAGATTTACTTAATATGCATGCTGAGTTTGGTACTGGTTTTTGGTATTTTACCGGCTATTGCTTGTTCGCCATTGCGGCCAGTAGCTTCATAAAGCCAGTAGTAAAAACCAGTTAATTATTGAGTTTTAAACACAGTTCCCATAAACTTTAAACGTCTATTTATTTTTAGGTTAATTCATTGCAACGTATTTACTGTATTTTACTCACGCTAACTTTGTTACTCACTTTTGTGGGTCAAGCCGTTGCGTCTGTATCTATGGTATGTGATATGCCGCATACGAACATGGCAACCCATGCATCGATGCAGCATAGTAAGATGGCAATGAGTGACGATGCTGATACAACAACCATGTCTATGGATTGCTGTAGTGAGCAAAGCACGTTAACCCAAGATTGCAGTTGCCCGATGAGTGCTTGTAGTTCGCATTCAGCCTTGCATGTAAACTCACTATTTATAGCCTCCAAATTACCCTCTGAAAAAGTGCAACATGCTGTAATACAGCATCAAGTTAACTTTGCACGTTCTCTTTACCGTCCTCCTATGCCTGCATAATCGCAGGGTAGGTGTATTTAAAATTTAGTTATTTAGCTTATTGTCATCTATCTGCTTATAAATTTAATCGTTTTCATTCGTTATTTTTAAATTTAAGTGGAGCAAGTGATGAATCACTTCGCAGTATTAAAATCCGTGTGTATAAGTAGCTTGTTGAGTATTAGTGTCTCTGTACACAGTGCTGAACTAGGTTTAAATGAGGCAATTAACTATGCCTTAAACCATGAGCCCTGGCTTAAAGCTAGCAAGCAAAAACAATCATCAATTGAAGCAAAAAGTATTGCCGCAGGAACCTTACCTGATCCAGTGCTTACATTAGGGTTAATGAACCTACCAACTAATGGTTTTGCTTTTGATCAAGAAAATATGACCCAATTTAAGGTGGGAATTAGCCAATCACTGAGCCGAGGCGATAGCCTAGCACTTCAACAAAAGGCTCTTTCTCAGTCAGCTGCAGCAGAGCCTTGGCTGCGCAAAGATAGACTCGCGCAAGTAAAAACCATAGTTACTGAGTCATGGCTCAATGCTTATAGAGCGCAACGAAGCATTGCACTAATTGAGCAAGATAAAGCTTTGTTTACTCAGCTCATTGATATTACAGAATCAAGCTATGTAAGCTCGGTGGGCAAAACACGCCAACAAGATATTATTCGAGCGCAATTAGAGTTAACCCGCCTTGAAGATAAATTAATGCAACTGGAGCAGCAGCTACAAGGTGCTAAAAAGCGGCTAACACAATGGTTGCCTATCGCTATGCTGAGCCTGCCTGTCAGTGATGGCTTTTCAGAGCTTACAGCATTAAAAAACTACACCGAGTTAGAGTATCAGCAATTAATGACCATGCTATTAAAGCACCCTGCAATTATGGCAATGGATAATGCAATAGTGGCAAAGCAAACTCAAATTAGTGTGGCTGAGCAAGGCTATAAACCGCAAATTGGCGTTAATATGGGGTACGGTTATCGTGATGACATGCCAATGGGTGGCTCGCGAGCAGACCTTTTCTCTGTGGGTATAAGTATTGATTTACCGCTGTTTACCGATAACCGCCAAGACCAACTAGTAAATGCTGCCATTGCTGATAGCGAAGAAGCTAAAACACAAAAATTAATAGCCCTTAAAAAGCTACAAGGGATGTACTTTAAGGAAGTTAGCCAGTTAGCGCGGCTTCATCAGCGCGCCGAGCTTTATCAAGCCAAGCTGCTGCCGCAAATGGCTGAGCAAGCTCAAGCGACCCTAAATGCCTACACTCGCGATGATGGTAATTTCTCAGATGTGATGCAAGCGCGTATTAGTCAATTAAATGCCAAGATAGACGCCCTAAACATTCATGTTGATCAAAAGATAATTATTGCAAGGTTAAATTATTACGCCAGTGCTGATGATACCAGCTTAAAAAACACACCACAGCAGGAGCCGAGCTATGAATACTAATTTAAAATTATTACTGGTGGCTATATGTAGTGCGGCATTAACTACGGGGGTATTATTAAGCTTACCTAGTGAGCACTCTATGCCAACTGACAGTAAAGCCAGTAGTAAAAAAGAGCCGCTTTATTGGGTGGCACCTATGGACAGTAATTATCGCCGAGATGAACCTGGTTTATCGCCCATGGGCATGGATTTAGTGCCTGTTTACGAAGAGTCAGACAGTGGCGCAAATGAAGGGCCTGGCAGTATTCAAATTTCACCCACAGTGATTAATAATTTAGGTGTGCGTACCGCCCCTGTTGCGTTTGCTGCACTTGAAAATGAAGTTAACACGGTAGGTTATGTGCAATACAACCAAGACCAGCTAATTCATATTCATCCGCGCGTAGAGGGATGGGTCGAAACCTTATACGTTAAAGCCGCGGGTGATCAGGTTAAACAAGATGAGCCACTTTATACCTTGTATTCACCGCAATTAGTCAATGCCCAAGAAGAGTTTGTTTTAGCGTTAAAGCGCAATAATCCGGTGTTAATTCGGGCGGCTAAAGCACGTTTAAAATCGCTTAATGTGTCTGAGGGTTTTATTTCACGCTTACAAAAAAGTCAGCAAGTGCTACAAAACATTACTTTTTATTCTCGCCAAGGCGGCGTTGTTGATGAGCTTAATATTCGTGAAGGATTTTATGTTAAACCTGATACCTCAATGATGAGTATTGCTCAGCTTGATGAAGTATGGGTTGAGGCTGAGGTATTTGAGCGCCAAGCAGAACTTATTCGTGTTGGCTTGCCTGTAACCATGACACTCGATTATTTAAGTGGCCAACGCTGGCAAGGGCAAGTGGATTATATTTACCCTACCTTAGATGCTAAAAATCGTACTTTAAGAGTACGTTTGCGCTTTGATAACCAAGGCCATCAGTTAAAGCCTAATATGTTTGCTCAAGTCAGTATTCATAGTCAAGTAGCTGAAAAACAGTTAATCGTACCTAAAGAAGCTGTTATTCGCACTGGTAGCCAAAACCGTGTTGTAGTTGCACTTGGGGAAGGTCGTTTTAAATCGGTCGAGGTAACTTTAGGGCGAAGTGATGCGGCTAATACCGAAATTTTATCAGGTGTTATGGCAGACGATGAAGTGGTTACTTCAGCACAGTTTTTAATTGATTCAGAGTCGAGTAAAAACTCTGACTTTAAACGTATGCAAGCAGTTTCGCATAACAGTATGCAAATGAGTGATGCCAACCCAGATACGGCAACTGTAAATGGAGTAATTAATAGTATTGATGCTAATAATCGAATTGTGAATATCAGCCGTGAGGCAATTGAAAAGTGGGGCCGAGGACCTGCAACAATGGACTTTATGCTAGCAAAAAATGTAATGACTGAGATGCTCAAGCCTAATGATGAAGTTACTTTTACCTTTAGCATTGAGCAAGGTGAGTTTGTGATTCATACAATAACGCCTGTGCATGCTTCGCACAGTCAACATGAGTAGGAGTGGTTATGATTACTGCAATTATTCGCTGGTCTGTTGTTAACCGTTTTTTTGTTTTATTACTGACCGCAATACTGATTGGTGGTGGCTTGTATTCTGTAAAAAATACGCCTGTAGATGCCTTACCCGATTTATCAGATGTACAGGTTATTGTTAAAACATCTTATCCTGGGCAAGCGCCGCAAGTAGTGCAAGATCAGGTTACATTCCCGATTACCACGGCAATGCTATCGGTACCTGGGGCGCAAACAGTACGCGGTTTTTCTTTCTTTGGCGACTCCTACGTGTACGTTATTTTTGACGAAGACACTGATTTATACTGGGCACGAAGTCGTGTTCAGGAATATCTAAGTCAAGTATCTGCCCGTTTGCCTAGTACGGCAATTGCAGAGCTTGGCCCCGATGCCACCGGCGTTGGCTGGGTGTATTTATATGCACTCACTGATACCACCGGTAAGCATGACATCAGCCAATTACGCAGTTTACAAGATTGGTTTTTAAAATTTGAACTGCAAACTGTACCCGGTGTGTCCGAAGTGGCATCGGTAGGCGGCATGGTCAAACAATACCAAGTAAACGTTCAGCCCGATAAGCTTCGTGCTTATGGTATTCCGCTAAGCCTTATTCAAACTGCCATTAAGCAAGGCAATCAAGAAATGGGTGCATCGGTAGTTGAGATGGCAGAAGCTGAATACATGGTAACCAGTACTGGCTACGTAAAAAGTGTTGCTGATTTAGAAGCCATTCCTTTAGGTATAAACGCTAACGGTACTGCACTACAGTTACGTGATGTTGCTAATGTGCGTTTAGGTCCGCAAATGCGCCGCGGTGTTGCCGAGCTTAACGGCGAAGGCGAGGTGGCAGGTGGCGTAGTGGTTATGCGTTTTGGTGAAAACGCGCAAAAAACCATAGAGCTCGTTAAAGCTAAATTAGAGTCACTTAAAAAAGGGCTACCAGAGGGGGTTGAAATTGTACCTGTGTACGACCGCTCTCATTTAATAAAAGACGCAGTTGATAACCTCACCTCTAAATTAATGGAAGAGCTTATTGTAGTGGCTTTAGTGTGTGTGGTGTTTTTATTCCATGTACGCTCATCGCTGGTGGCTATTATTACCTTACCGTTAGGCATACTCACCGCTTTTATTATTATGTACTGGCAGGGTATTAACGCCAATATCATGTCATTAGGCGGGATTGCTATAGCGATTGGTGCTATGACCGATGGTGCGATTGTGATGATTGAAAATATGCACAAGCACATGGAGAAACAGCCACTAACAGATGAAAACCGTTGGCAAGTGGTGATTGACTCTGCCAGTGAAGTTGGGCCTGCGTTATTTTTTAGCTTATTAATAATTACAGTGAGTTTTATGCCGGTATTTATTTTAGAAGCTCAGGAAGGACGAATGTTTGCGCCATTAGCGTATACAAAAACCTATGCAATGGCAGCTTCTGCTGGATTAGCAATTACCTTAGTACCCGTACTGATGGGTTATTTCATTCGGGGTAAGGTGATATCTGAAAATAAAAACCCAGTTAACCGTTTACTGGTAAATAGTTATAAGCCGCTGTTAAATCTAGTATTAAAATTTCCAAAAAGCACCTTGCTGATTGCGCTAGTTATCACTTTAATGGGCTTTTATCCGGTAAATAAAATAGGCAGTGAGTTTATTCCACCTCTTGATGAAGGTGATCTAATGTATATGCCGACTACTTACCCAGGAATTTCAATAGGTAAGGCGCGCGAGCTATTGCAGCAAACCGATAAATTGATTGCCACTGTGCCCGAGGTAAAAACCGTATTTGGTAAAATTGGACGAGCGGAAACGGCAACCGATCCGGCACCACTGACCATGATTGAAACCTTTATACAGTTTAAGCCTAAGGATCAGTGGCGCGAAGGCATGACCACTGAAAAGCTCAAACAAGAGCTGGATACTTTAGTTAAATTTCCTGGGCTAACTAACGCTTGGGTAATGCCAATTAAAACGCGGATAGATATGCTGGCTACAGGGATTAAAACCCCTGTGGGTATAAAAGTCGCGGGCCCTAATTTGAATGAAATTCAAAAAATAGGTCAACAAATAGAGGTGTTACTTAAAGATCTTCCCGGTACGGCGTCTGTTTACTCAGAGCGTGTAGCGGGTGGACGTTATATTAAGGTAGATATTAACCGTGAAAAAGCAGCGCGCTACAGTTTAAATATTGCTGATGTGCAACAAGTAGTCGCAACCGCAATTGGTGGCATGAACGTGACTGAAACGGTTGAGGGTCAAGAGCGCTACCCTGTAAATCTTCGTTATCCGCAAGCGTACCGTGACTCCCCTGAAGAACTGATGCTTTTACCTATTGTTACTCCAACGGGTCAACGTATCGCACTTGCTGATGTGGCGGATGTATTTATTAGTGATGGCCCTCCTGGGATAAAAAGTGAAAATGCCCGTTTAAATGGTTGGAGCTTTATTGATATTAAAGATACCGATATTGGCAGCTATGTAGCAAATGCCCAGCAGTTGCTAAACGAGCAGCTAATTTTACCCGCAGGGTATTCTATAACTTGGGCAGGGCAATACGAATACATGGAGCGTGCCAAAGCCAAACTGAGTTATGTGTTACCGCTTACCTTAGCCATTATTGTAGTGCTACTTTACCTTAACTTTAGAAGTTTCACTGAGGTATTTATTATTATGGCGACTTTACCACTGGCGATGATAGGCGGTATCTGGCTAATGTACTTAGAAGGCTTTAACTTCTCTGTTGCTGTGGGGGTCGGCTTTATTGCCCTTGCTGGGGTGGCCGTAGAAATAGGCGTTATAATGTTGGTGTATTTAAACCAAGCCTATAAAGCGCAGGTAGAGGCAGTTTCTAAAATGGGTAAAAGCTTGAGTATAGAGCAGCTTAAACAGGCGATACTAGAAGGTGCCGGCTTACGTGTTCGTCCGATAATGATGACAGTGGCAACCATAGTGATTGGCTTATTACCGGTGCTTTATGGCACAGGCACGGGTAGTGAAGTAATGAGCCGAATAGCCGCCCCCATGGTTGGCGGTATGTTTAGCGCCATTGTTTTAACATTGCTGGTATTGCCTGCTGTGTATTTATTGTGGCGAAAGCGCAACCTATAATATTTACACTGATTGTGTAACTTGTACTGAAAATATCAGTACAAGTTAGGCAATCCTTTCTTTATCTACTGATTTTATTGCATTTCTTATTGGCATGATTCACGCATCTATTTAATCAATAGGTTTTAAAAAGTAAGGAACGCACATGCAAGTTAAAACAATTCAAGAAGTGTTCGATTGGACCGTTCAGTTTCATACACAAATGGCGGCTAATTTTTTTAGCGTAAGGGATTTACTTGGAGAGCATAACAAACAGTTAATCGATTATTGTGTTGAGTATGAAAAAAAACTCGCTGAGGATTTAATTGGCTTTAAAGCAATCACTGAAATAAATACTTTAGATACATACTGCTATGAATATTTTTCAGAGCACTCAGAAATCATCAGCTTTACTGATTTAGACCGCAGTAATGAGCTAGATGAACTAGCGATTCAAGAGTATTTATCTCAGCAGCATCAAAAAGTATTAAATGCATACAGTTATTTGGCAGATAAAGCGCAGTCACCAGAGGCTCAAGAAAAGCTAGGGGAGATCTTACAGCTCGAAGAGCAAGGTTTGAAGCAGATGATGCAAAGTATTAATCGTCATGCAGACATGTAGCACTGGGTGTTATGCATAAAAAAGGCGCTATAATTAGCGCCTTTTTCGTGTTCATGATAATAAAGCTGATTTAACTTTGCTCTACATCAACCACTAAGTCACTCGTAATTGACTCAAGTGCATTAATAACTTCTTCTTTATTCAATCCGTTAGGCAGGCTCACGGTGGCAACAGCACTAAATATAGGCACTCCCCAGTTTGGCGCACTTTGCTGCCTAGAGTTTAAGTTTGTAATGTTCGCGCCTTTATGGCGAATAACACTTGCTAGCTCTTGCACTATACCAGGGCGATCGTTACCGGTGATCACAAAATTAAGTTGCTCAAGCTCTACAGGCTCAATTTCAGTGTTGCCCTTTTCAATGCGAACATCTAACTTAGGAAGCCCATTGAGCGCATTTTGAAATGTCTGTAAATGCTCTTCAGCCACTTCAACCTGTATAATGCCTGCAAAGTGCCCGAGTAAGTGACTCAAATTACTGCTTAACCAATTGCCATGGTTTTCTAATATAACCGATGAAATACTTTCTACTAAACCGGGGCGATCTTCCCCTAAAATAGTTATTACCAACTGCTTCATAATAGTTCTCTTTTTAAGCCCAAATGAAAAAATAAATGCATAGGCATTAAGTGATGCTATCTAATGTATGTGATTCTAAATGTATGTAAAAGCTAACCACAAAAGGATTGTTACATCTTAAGAGGTTACTTTGTTGTTGTTATATTAGATGCCCATAGAGTATTGTCTTGGATAAATAGTTTGTCCAATTAATAATTGATTTAGTTCATTAAGAACGTATAAATAAATACAATCACTACTACAAACAATACTTTAATCTTATTTAAAATCGTGATTTTACTTAAAATCCACTCATAAAGCTGAAAGTTTAATCTGCAAAGACAAACAGACTCTATATAAGTAAAGAATTATTACGACTGTAACATTACTGTCACTTTGATGAAATATAATGCGCCCAACGTTAAGATATAAGGGTGTTTTGATGACTTCAAATCCGAATAAACCGACTTTTAATACGGATCGAAGCCGTCTATTTAAAGACCGGTTTGCTAAGTTTGGCATAACCGCAGGCGGTATAATGGTATTAATAGCACTGCTATTGATCTTCTTTTACCTTCTTTATGTAGTGCAGCCTATTTTCGAGTCAGCTAAAGTTGAAAAACGCGCTAGCTTTAATGTTGCTAATGCTGAGCAAATAGTTGGGCTTGGTGTTGAGGAGCAAACTGAGGTTGCTTATTTACTTGATGATCAAGGTCAAGTTAACTTCTACAGTGTTGATAAAGCAAAGTTTGGTAAAAAACTAAAAACACTTAATGCTACTTTACCCGCGCAGGTAACCAGTTTTGCAAATAGTGCTCCCTTTCAAGGGCATTATGCGTATGGTTTAGAAAATGGCACAGTGACAATTGTAGCGCCTAAGTTTTTAGTCACCTTCCCTAATAATGAGCGTAAGCTAACTCCGCGTTTAGGTTATCCACTGGGTGAAATGGCACTCGAAGTTGATGAGCAAGGTGCCGCTATTAAGCGTTTTGCCTTTAGCCATTATGAAGACAAAACAGCCGTTGTGGCACTTACTGCCGATAAACGTGTGGTATTTAGTAGCTTTGTAGCCGAAGAAAATATGTTTACCGGTGAAGTTGAATGGCAAGTAGAGCGCACCGAGCTTAACGTTGATGGTCGCGTAGATGAGCTATTAATGTCGCCAGATACCACCCGCACATTTGTTCGTTCTGCCAATCAAATTTACGTATTCGATACCCGCTACCCAAGTGAAGTTGAGCAAATTCAATTATTATCTGCCAATGAAGAAAACGCGAATATAGTGTCATCACAACTATTGGCTGGTGCAAACTCACTGATGTTGGCCAATGATAACGGTGAAATATCCCAGTGGTTTGAAATCAATACAGACTCAGGGCGTGAATTTCAAAAAATCCGTTCGTTTGAAACTACCAAACAAAGCAAGCTGAATATTTTTACTGAGTTTTATCGTCGTACCTTTTTTACAACAGGTCAAAATGGTGAATTAGGGCTTTATTACACAACCAGCGAAGCAAAGTTATGGCAAGGTAAAGTCAGTGACGGTGCAATTGAGCAGTTTGCCATCGCTCCGCGTTCAAATGCGGCGCTAATTTTAGCTGATAACAAGCTGACGGTTTTAGAAATTCATAACGAGCATCCAGAAGTAACGTGGTCAGCGCTTTGGCAAGAGGTGTGGTACGAAGGCTATCCTGAGCCGGGTTATATTTGGCAATCTACTTCTGCCAGTGATGATTTTGAATCGAAGTTTTCACTAGTGCCAATTTCATTTGGTACTTTAAAAGCTGCTATGTACGCAATGTTATTTGCTGTACCTATTGCTATTTCAGCCGCTATTTATACTGCTTATTTTATGTCGAGCGAATTGCGCCGTGTGGTAAAGCCAACGGTTGAAATAATGGAAGCTCTGCCTACGGTAATACTCGGCTTTTTAGCTGGCTTGTGGTTAGCGCCTTTAATTGAAGAGCACTTGCCGGCTATTGTTGGTTTACTGGTGTTACTGCCATTGGGTATTTTAGCAACCGCTTTAGGCTGGAATAAATTACCTGCGGTTATTCGCCATAAAATCCCTGAAGGCTCACATTCAATTTTATTAATACCAGTGGTGTTATTTATTGGTTGGTTGTCGTTTGCGATGAGCGAAAGTATTGAGTTATGGATGTTTGATGGCAATGTGCGTCAATACCTAACTAATGAATTAGGCATGACCTTCGATCAGCGTAATTCATTAGTAGTGGGTATCGCGATGGGCTTTGCGGTTATTCCAACTATTTTCTCAATTGCCGAAGATGCGGTATTTAGTGTGCCTAAACATTTATCAAATGGCTCGTTAGCATTAGGTGCTACGCAGTGGCAAACCCTAATTCGTGTGGTGTTATTAACCGCCAGCCCAGGTATTTTTTCTGCAGTAATGATGGGATTAGGCCGTGCCGTAGGCGAGACTATGATTGTACTTATGGCTACCGGTAATACCCCAATTATGGATTGGAGTATTTTCCAAGGCATGCGTACCTTAGCCGCTAATATCGCCGTCGAAATGCCTGAGTCGGAAGTAGGGAGTTCGCATTACCGAATTCTATTCTTAGCCGCCTTTGTATTATTCATATTCACCTTTATTTTCAACACAGTTGCTGAGTTTGTTCGTCAGCAGCTGCGTGAAAAATACAGCTCAATGTAAGTGGAGAAACACGACATGGTAAAGCAGTGGTTTAGGTCTGGTTCTCCTTGGATTTGGATGACCGGTGGTGCTGTCAGCATCAGTTTAATTTCAGTAATTGGTTTACTCGCCATGATTGCATGGAAGGGACTAAGCTTTTTTTGGCCATCTCAAGTTATGCAGTATGAGCTTGAAGGTTCAATTGCTAAGCAAACCGTTATTGGTGAAATTTATGACCGTGAATTAGTACCGAAGTCGCGTTTAGCGGCAACCGGTATTGATGTTTCTAAATTTGAAAAAGACGAGGTTGAGCGTTTACTAATTAAAACGGGTAACCGTGAGTATGTTGATTTAGATTTTCGCTGGATACTCGAAACCGATATCAAACAAAGCTCAGCGCCTAAAGCACTTGCGGTGTTTGAGCGCAGCAAAAACGGTAATTTTTACGGGTATGTAGAAAGCGTCATTAAAGACGGTCAGACGGTAACAGCAGATAAAGTTGAAACCTTACATGACCTTGTAGAGCGTGCGGTTGACTTAAACGACGAAGCGCTTGATTTACAAAATGGCGACATAGGGCATATTAACTATGAGCTAGAGCGTTTACGTTTACAGGAAAAAGCCTACTTGCTTGATAACGAGCTAACCGACGAACGTGTTGCTGAACTTGCTCAAGCGCGTGCTGATTTACGTACGAAATATGGCGAATTAGAAAAAGAGTTATTCGCACTGCGTAAACAGGCTAAACGTGACCAAGTAACCGTAAAGGATATGCGTGGTGAGGTTGTTACAATCCCGCTATATCAAGTGTTGGATGTATGGTTTCCAAACGATATGGGCTTTTTTGCTAAACTAGGTCATTACTTTGTGCAGTTAGGTAAGTTTGTTTCAGATGACCCACGTGAAGCCAATACCGAAGGTGGCGTATTTCCTGCTATTTTTGGTACGGTATTTATGGTGATGTTAATGGCTGTGATTGTAACGCCATTTGGCGTGGTTGCTGCTATTTACTTACATGAATATGCGGCTAAAAACGCAATTACTAAAATGATCCGTATTGCGGTTATTAACTTGGCGGGTGTTCCGTCTATTGTATACGGCGTATTTGGCTTAGGCTTCTTTGTTTATATGGTTGGTGGTAGTGTTGACCAATTATTTTATCCTGAGTCATCGCCTACCCCTGTATTTGGTACACCTGGTGTGATGTGGTCGGCACTTACCTTGGCTATATTAACGTTGCCTGTGGTAATAGTGTCAACCGAAGAAGGTTTATCTCGTATTCCTAGTACAGTGCGTGATGGTTCATTAGCACTGGGTGCGACTAAGGTAGAAACGCTATGGCGAATCATTATTCCTATGGCCAGCCCTGCAATTATGACGGGGTTAATTTTAGCGGTTGCTCGTGCTGCGGGTGAAGTTGCACCGCTTATGCTGGTGGGTGTGGTAAAAATGGCGCCAACGTTACCGCTTGATGGTAACTTCCCATATATACATTTAGACAGAAAGTTCATGCACTTAGGTTTTCATATTTACGATGTTGGCTTTCAAAGTCCGAACGTTGAAGCGGCGCGTCCGCTGGTATATGCAACGGCCTTTTTGTTAGTGTCGGTTATTATTACCCTTAACATCACAGCCATTGGTATACGTAACCATTTACGTGAAAAATTCAGATCGCTTGAGCATTAATTTAGTATAGGTAACAAACATGATTACAGTCGCTCCAAAAGTAAACCAAGCAAAGCCAAGCTTGAAGTTAGATTTAAATAATTTAACAGACGAACAAAAAGCGCTAGAAATTAAAGATCTCGACCTTTACTACGGTGATAAACAAGCACTGAGTAAAGTAAATATGAATATTCCTAAAGGCCAAGTAACGGCATTTATCGGCCCGTCAGGTTGTGGTAAATCAACCTTATTACGTTGTATTAACCGCATGAACGACTTGGTTGATATTTGTCGTATTGAAGGCGAAATCATGCTGCATGGACAAAATATTTACGATAAAAGCGTTGATGTTGCAGCCCTTCGTCGTAATGTCGGCATGGTGTTTCAGCGTCCAAATCCATTTCCAAAATCAATTTATGAGAATGTGGTTTATGGTCTTCGCCTGCAAGGCATTAAAGAAAAGCGTAAGCTAGATGAAGTGGTAGAGCAATCGCTACGTGGTGCGGCTCTTTGGGATGAAGTAAAAGACCGACTGCACGATAGCGCATTTGGTTTATCGGGTGGTCAGCAGCAACGTTTAGTTATTGCCCGCTCTATTGCGATCGAGCCTGAGGTATTACTACTTGATGAACCAACATCAGCACTCGATCCGATTTCAACCTTAGTAATCGAAGAGCTAATTAATGATTTAAAGAATAAGTTTACCGTGGTTATTGTTACTCACAACATGCAACAAGCGGCTCGTGTTTCTGATCAAACAGCGTTTATGTATATGGGGGAGCTGATTGAGTATTCTGATACTAATACCTTATTTACGACGCCTACGAAGAAAAAAACAGAAGATTATATTACTGGTCGTTACGGCTAGTCGGGTTAAAACGCGAAAGCAATGAATTATTAAAGAAGGTCATTATGGAACACAACATTAATAAACATATTTCTGGTCGTTTTAATCAAGAGCTAGAAGATGTTCGTAACCATGTATTAAGCATGGGTGGATTGGTTGAGCAACAACTTAATAGCGCGCTTGATGCAGTAAGCCAAAACGATGCGGTATTGGCACAAAAAGTACGTGAAAACGACTACAAGGTTAATGCAATGGAAGTCAGTATTGATGAAGATTGCACCCGTATTATTGCTAAGCGCCAACCAGCAGCCAGTGATTTACGTTTGGTTATTGCAATAGCAAAAACCATTGCCGATTTAGAAAGAATTGGCGATGAAGCTAAGCGAATTGCTAAAGTTGCACTAGACTCATTTACTAAGGATCAACAAGATTTATTAGTAAACATTGAAAATATGGGTCGCCAAGTATCTAAAATGTTGCATGACGTTTTAGATGCGTTTGCACGTATGGATGTGCAACGCGCATTTGAAGTGCACAAAGAGGATGCTAAAGTAGATAGAGAGTATGAAGCAATTACTCGTCAAATAATGACCTACATGATGGAAGATCCGCGCTCAATTCCAAAAATTATGGATTTAGTATGGTCTGTTCGCTCATTAGAGCGTATCGGTGATCGTTGTCAAAATATCGCTGAATATGTCATTTATTTTGTAAACGGCAAGGATATTCGTCATACATCTCAAGAAGATATTGAAAAATCACTGTAGTGATACGAATAACTAAAAAATATCAAAGGCAGTAATACACTGCCTTTTTTATTTTTTGTAAATAATTGAATAAGAAAAAGCGTTCACAATCTAGCTTAATGCTGTAAAATTCAGGTTGAACAGCATATTGAATTGATTAAAGGGTCAGTTATGCCAACAAATTTTTTAGGTGTTTTTGCAAAATCACCTATAAAGCCAATAGAAGAACACATCAGAAAGGCTCATCAAGCTAGCGAAAGTTTGATACCTTTTTTTAATCATGTTTTTAAAGAAGAGTGGCAACAAGCAGAAGAGCTACGTTTAACCATTCGTAATATAGAACGTGAAGCTGATGAAATGAAAAGAACTATACGTTTACAATTACCTGGCGGATTATTTATGCCGGTAGAGCGTACAGATCTGCTCGAATTAGTAACCCAACAAGACAAAATTGCTAACAAGGCAAAAGACATTGCTGGGCGTGTAATTGGTCGTGAGATGATCATACCAAAAGAGATTCAAGAAGACTTTTTGGCATACGTAACTCGTTGTGTTGATGCAACTAAACAAGCATCTAAAGCGATCAATGAGTTAGAAGAATTGTTAGAAACGGGCTTTAAAGGCAGAGAAGTAACTCTGGTTGAAAAAATGCTCGTAGAATTGGATGCCATAGAACAAGACACGGATGAAATGCAAATTAGAATACGCCGCCAACTACGTAAAGTAGAAAGTGAGCTAAATCCAGTTGATGTGATGTTTTTATACAAAATCATTGAATGGGTTGGCGAGCTTGCAGATATTGCAGAGCGCGTAGGATCACGTCTTGAGCTGATGTTAGCTCGTTAATTTAAAATCAGTTCAAACACGAAAGATTAAGGTTACACAATGGATATCATTGCATCTTACGGCACGGTATTAATTTTAATTGCCGCAGCAGTCGGCTTTTTTATGGCTTATGGTATTGGCGCAAACGACGTTGCCAACGCGATGGGTACATCAGTAGGTTCAAAAGCACTTACCATTAAACAAGCGATTTTTATCGCGATGATTTTTGAGTTCGCAGGTGCTTATTTAGCGGGTGGTGAAGTAACATCAACAATTCGTAAAGGGATTATTGATGCTGCACCATTTGCCGATATTCCTGAGCTGATGGTTTTAGGTATGATCGCCTCTTTATTCGCCGCAGGCAGTTGGTTATTAATGGCCTCATTTTTAGGTTGGCCGGTATCGACTACTCATTCAATCATTGGCGCTATTATTGGTTTTGCTCTAGTTGCAGTAGGCACAGAGGCTATTCAATGGGGTAAAGTTGCCGGTATTGTAGGTAGCTGGGTTGTAACGCCAGCGATATCAGGTTTTATAGCTTACTTAATATTTATGAGTGCGCAAAAGCTGATTTTTGACACCGACGCTCCACTTAAAAATGCAAAGCGCTTTGTACCAATATACATGGGTTTAGCTGGCTTTATCATGGCACTTGTGACCATTAAAAAAGGCTTAAAGCACATTGGTATTAATTTAGGTACCGTTGAAGGTTTTGCTATTTCTATTGGTATAGCGGTACTGGTTGCTGTTATTGGTAAAATTGCTATTTCTCGTTTAAATATCGATCCTAAAGCGGATAGAGAAATGCAGTTTAACAATGTAGAAAAAGTATTTGCGGTACTTATGGTACTAACAGCTTGTTGTATGGCATTCGCTCATGGTTCTAACGATGTTGCTAATGCAATTGGGCCTCTAGCTGCTGTTGTAAACATTGTTGAAAACAATGGTGAAATTGCGAAGAAAGCCGCTATTGCTTGGTGGATATTACCACTAGGTGGTTTAGGTATTGTTGCCGGTCTTGCTATTTTAGGTAAAAAAGTAATTAAAACCATTGGTGAAGGTATTACTCATTTAACACCAAGCCGTGGTTTTGCTGCTGAATTAGCTGCTGCCTCTACCGTTGTTATTGCATCGGGCACAGGCTTACCTATTTCAACCACACAAACCTTAGTAGGCGCTGTGTTGGGTGTAGGTATGGCACGTGGAATTGCCGCACTTAACATGGGTGTAATAAGAAATATTGTAGTTTCTTGGGTAATTACATTGCCAGTTGGTGCTGCCCTTGCTATTGTTATTTTCTACGTACTAAGAACCGCCTTTGGGGTTTAATAAAAAGTACTTAAAAGACTTTTAGCTTGAAAAGATCTCAATGCCCTTGGTGTTGGGGTCTTTTTATTTGTGGAAAGAAAAATGACCAATCTCCCTAGTATTAAACAGCTGCAGTATTTATTAGCTGTACATCAACATCAACATTTTGGCCGAGCAGCAAGTGCCTGTTTTATTGGTCAATCAACGCTGAGTACTGCGATTCAAAACCTAGAGGAAACTTTAGGATGTCAGCTTATAGAGCGAGAAAATCGCAGCCTAATGTTTACCACTATTGGTGAAGAGGTGGTTGAGCGTTCAAGAAAAATAATCAACGATACTATTAGTTTAAAAGAGTTAACTAAAAGCTTTTTAACACCACTTAGTGGTACATTAGCGGTAGGTGTTATTCCTACGATTGCGAGCTTTATTGCAGCGCCTTTGTATCACTTTTGTCAGCAAACATTTGTAGATTTAGAGTTGGTATTGATTGAAGACACCAGCGATAAGTTACTTGATAAGTTAGAGCATGGTCAAATTGATTTAGCATTATTAGCGCTGCCCTACGAAACCGATAAATTTCATACCCAAGTATTAGCGCAAGATCACTTTAGTTTAGTGCACCATAAAGACTACACACCAGCTAAAGGCATTGAAGACTTTAATTTACTACCAGAAGCCAGTGTATTTTTACTTGAGCGAGAACACTGTATGACAGGGCATGCACTCAGTGCGTGCCATTTAAATCGCTCTAGCTGTATAAATCCCTTTGAGGCGGCTAGCTTACACACTTTATTGAGTATGGTTGAGTATAAACTTGGCGTGACGTTTTTGCCGCAAATGGCGATTAATGCGGGTATTTTAGAAAACAAAAACATGCTAGCTACGCCATCGCAAGGCGATGCCTATCGCGATATTGGTGTATTGTGGCGGAAAACAACAGGGCGCATTCGTGACTTTAAATTGTTTAGCCAACAATTAGAGGTCTTTTTGAAAAAGCAGTGCAGTGTTGATTTTAAGTAACGTAAAAAAAAGCGTATTAGAGATAATACGCTCAATAACACAGGGAATTAAAGTGGCTGCTTGTGCTGGCCATGGTGGCTCTCTAGAGGCGGTAAAAACAATAAGTAAACCCACACAACAATATTGAAGTAAGGCACCAGTCCAAGCATTGTAAAGGTTTTTACAGGGTAGCCTTTAATCTGAGCATACTTGTAACATTGAAGCGCAATAGCAAAGTGTATAAACAATAATAACGTGATTAGTTGCGTCATAAACATCCTCCTTATGACCAAATGTCCATCTTTAAGAGTATAGACATCTAGACGATAAGAAATAAAGATGTCATGTAAAATCAAGGTGATCACTTAATTTTCATGACATTGTGCTGCCGATAAACAAAGTATAGGTTAGATGGGCAATTTTGGTAGTAATAAATTGCTTAAATTTGTTTATTAATGTTTATAGTGATGTGAGGGTATCTTGATAAAAAATAGGGTTGTTCTTTATTTTTTCTAATTCAATCAGTACCTTGTCGATAGGGACAGGGCGAGCAATAAAATAGCCTTGCCCGTAGTCTACGCCTATTTCTTTGAGTGCAAAAAATACTTCAGCGGTTTCCACATATTCAGCCACAGAGCGCTTATCTAGTGACCGACTGATGTCATTTATAGCTTTTACTAGTGCTAAATCAATGGAGTCGTTAAGCATATCGCGGACAAATGAGCCGTCAATTTTTACATGTTGGGCTGGTAATTGTTTAAGATAATTAAAGGTACTAAATCCGGTACCAAAGTCATCAATCGAAAAGTGGCAGCCTAAATTATTTAACCGTTCAATCATTTTACGAGTGGCAGCCAAATTATTAATGCTAGCCGATTCGGTTATTTCAAAAATAATTTTTGACGGAGGCACTTGATATTTTTCGAGGCTCGACTCTATTAACGGCAGTAAACGCTCATCTAAAAATGATTGTGCCGATAAATTTATTGCAACCTGAAGAAGCTCTGGGTGCGCAGCAGCACTCGCAATACTGTTACGAATAACACATTGATCCATTAAAAAGGTGTCGTTAAGCATTTCCAATGAGGGAATAAATTGATTTGGGTAAATAAGTTCGTCGTCGAGCTTTAATCTCAGTAGTACTTCAAAGTAAGCAACCTGATTAGTTTTAAAATCCCAAATGGGTTGATAATGAAGTTCTATACTGTCTTGTTGTAGAGCTTGGCGTACACCATGACCCCATTCTAAGCCCGTTTGCAGCGCATTGTTTTCACCATCTTGTTTTAAATAACAATGTACTAAGTTACGGCCTAAATTTTTAGCAATATATAACGCAATATCTGATTGCTTTAAACATTCATTTGGGTCGCAATTATCAGCAGTAATTTGTGTTAAGCCAATAGAGCAGCTAATTGAATACACTTGATCTTCTGACTTAAATTGGTTGCCCTCAATGGCACTACAAATCCCCTCTGCAATTAAATGTGCATCTAATAAATTGGTGTTTTTAAGGATCACCGCAAACTCATCGCCACCCACTCGGCAGATCAGGTGCTCATTACTAATATTGGCAATAAACAGTTGTGCCACTTCTTTTAAAACAATATCGCCTTGTTGGTGGCCTTTACTGTCGTTGATTATTTTAAAGTGATCAAGATCGATATAAATAAGCGCATGCTCAATATTTGCATAGGTATTTTCGCTTTGGCAAATATAGTTAAGTTGTTGGTCAAAGTAATAACGATTATGTAGGCCGGTTAACGTGTCATGCAATGCTAAATGGCGTAATTGAAGCTCAGCTTGCTTACGTTCATGAATATTATCGAGTGTTGCGGTAATGGTCGCGTTATTACTGCTATTTTTTATTAGCTGGAGGCGGCATTCAACCCACACCGAATTGCCATTTTTTTGTTGCAGTTTAACTTCTATTTTTTGTTTATTTGCGCCACCTTGTAAAATGTCATCAATAGTGGATTGTAACGACTGTTTATACTCTTTGGTACAAAATGCAGTTAATGGTTGTTTCAAGGTCGATTTAACCCCAAAACCACTCAAAGACTCCCATGCAGGGTTTATAAAGCGAATATTGCCTTGCTGGTCTAGCTCAAGCACCACGGTATTTAGGTGCAATAAAATATGTTGATGTGCTGAAAACAGGTCGCGATACTTTACTTCACTAATACTTAATTGCTGCACTTTATTGGCAAACTCAGCATAGCTGACCATAAAGTCTTCACGACGAGCTGCGTGGTCACAGACTTTATTTAAAAATGAGGGGTCGTAAGGGGCGCGAATAAAGTCGGTAACGCCTGAAAGTAATAACTGCTCGGCGTAATCGGCATCGTTTTTGTCAATAATAGTAACAATGGCTTGCTGAGGGTTATGCTGCAGAATTTTTTCGACTAATTGATTTGAGCTTTCTGCTTGTGCCGCTGTGGCATCCAATAGCACGATAGCAAAAGGCTGCTGATTATAAGCACTTAGCGCCGCTTTTTCAGTTGTGACATGGGTGATAGCAAAGTTAAGTTTTAATTGCTCACTCATATCATTTGCCCTGCTGGCAAAGGGTTCTAATAACAACAGGTTTAAGCGACTACTTTTTTCTAAATGGCTCGACAACACATTTGCGAGTATTTGCGGCAGAATATCTTGGCGTTCAAAAGGCAGTACCGCATCTATGCCATAACTTCGTGCAGTAGTCTCGGCGATACGTTCACAATAAATAGGCGGAATAAGTAAAATAGGCGTATTTTTAGGCGTTTTTAGTAATCCAGAGCGGATCATACGGGAAAACCGCCAACCATCAATTTTACCTACATCTAAGCCAGTTATGATTATATTTACGCTTTGATTTTTTAATATTTTTAGGGCGTCTTGGCTGTCTGATGCTTCAATGAACTCAAACACATTAAGCCTCTCTAACGTGGCACGAATAGTCTGGCGCTCATCATTACTTGCATTCAATATTAGCAATTTAAGCTGTTTTGCCACGTAGGTACCACTCCGAGAGATGCAGATTATAAAACAGTAAGAGTAATGATATTTAGCCATAAGAACAAGCGTATTTAACCGCTATTTTAAATGTAGTTCATTAGTGGCCAATTAGGGAGAATATAAGGGATATTTTGAGCTTCATTAGTAATAGTAATTAGGGAGAATATAGGGGTTATCTTGAGCTTCGTTATTAATAGTTAAATACCCAAACCA
>NZ_JASDDE010000014.1:0-48697 GCF_030407565.1 Pseudoalteromonas sp. APC 3694 | reverse complement strand
TAAAAGCGATTTATACTGCGTTATTGATATTAATAATAGAACCACTATTATTTGCAATCAATGCCTTGCCTAAATCGCTTTTAATTCCAACGACACTCGCATTTTGAGGTGGTTTAAATATACCCAAACCACCTCAAAATGCAGAATTCAGCGCTTCACAGGGGCTTAATATCAAGGCGATACTTTGCAGTAATGGTAGTCCCTTTCAAGAAGTAGCAACGATGAGAGTATGCCCCTGTGAAACGCCCACGGGTTGGCTTAAAAGCGATTTATACTGCGTTATTGATATTAATAATAGAACCACTATTATTTGCTATCAATGCCTTGCCTAAATCGCTTTTAATTCCAACTGAAACTCGCATTTTGAGGTGGTTTGGGTATACACTTGGCGCGATTTTAAATGATGTGGAATTCTAACAATGCGCGTAGCTGATTTTAGCTTTGACTTACCTGATGAATTAATTGCTCGTTTTCCTAAAGCAGATAGAACGAGTAGCCGTTTATTGAGCCTAAACGGGCCAACTGGTGAGATTGAGCATAAAATATTTAGTGACATACTTGAGCTTGTAAACGAAAACGATTTACTGGTTTTTAATAATACCAAGGTTATACCTGCGCGTATGTTTGGTCAAAAAGAGTCTGGTGGTAAAGTTGAGGTACTCGTTGAACGCGTATTAGACGAACACCGCGTACTTGCGCATATTCGTGCGAGTAAATCCCCAAAGCCAGGTAATGTACTCATTTTAGAGGGCAAAGCAAAAGCTATTATGGTGGCACGCCATGATACCTTATTTGAGCTTGAGTTTGACCGCAGTGAAAATGTGCTCGATATTTTAAATGATGTGGGCCACATGCCGCTTCCTCCTTATATTGACCGCCCAGATAACGAAGCCGACCGTGAGCGTTACCAAACGGTATATGGCGAAAAGCCAGGCGCTGTTGCTGCACCTACGGCAGGTCTTCATTTTGACGATAAACTCATGGCTGCGCTCAAAGATAAAGGCGTGCAAATGGCGTTTGTAACCTTGCACGTTGGTGCTGGCACCTTTCAGCCTGTAAGAGTTGAGAGTGTTGATGAGCACATCATGCACTCTGAATATATTGAAGTGCCGCAAGCTGTGGTTGATGCGGTTGCAAGCACTAAAGCCAAAGGCGGGCGTGTGATTGCGGTAGGTACAACTTCAGTTCGCTCACTAGAGTCGGCAGCAAAAATACATGGCGGCAAGTTAGATACTTACTTTGGTGATACCGATATCTTTATTTTTCCGGGTTATCAATTTAATGTTGTTGATGCCATGGTCACCAACTTCCATTTACCTGAATCAACTCTAATTATGCTGGTCAGTGCCTTTGCAGGGCAAGACAATATTATGGGTGCCTACAATACGGCGATTGAACAACAGTATCGCTTTTTTAGCTATGGCGATGCGATGTTTTTGACCCGTAAATAATTTACAGCGTTGTCGGTTTTTATTTTACTCCTAAGCACAGTGAATTTTTCACTGCTAATAGTAATAGGGTGGTAAAAAGGGTAGAATCGAGCGGTTAAATTATAGCTTGTTGGACTGTTTTTCCGACACAGAGGATATTATGAAATTTGAATTAGACTGCACCGATGGCAAAGCACGCCGCGGTCGCTTGATTTTTGACCGAGGTGTAATAGAAACCCCAGCGTTTATGCCTGTAGGTACTTACGGCACGGTTAAAGGTATGACGCCTGATGAAGTTAAAGCAACGGGTGCACAAATCTGTTTAGGCAATACATTTCACTTAATGTTGCGCCCTGGCACTGAAATCATCAAACAGCACGGTGATTTACACGACTTTATGAATTGGGACTTCCCAATTCTTACTGATTCAGGCGGTTTCCAAGTATTTAGCCTTGGCGCAATGCGTAAAATCACTGAAGAAGGCGTAATGTTCCAATCGCCTGTAAATGGTGACCAAATTATGATGTCGCCAGAAAAGTCAATGGAAGTGCAGCGTGATCTTGGCTCAGATATCGTGATGATATTTGACGAATGTACGCCGTACCCTGCCACAGAAAAAGAAGCCAAAGACTCTATGGAGCTTTCTCTTCGTTGGGCTAAGCGTTCAAAAGAAGGGCATGGCGACAACCCATCAGCATTGTTTGGTATTATTCAAGGCGGTATGTATCCTGAGCTTCGTGCACAATCACAAGCAGGCCTTGAAGAGATTGGTTTTGATGGTTATGCACTCGGTGGTTTATCGGTGGGTGAACCTAAACATGAAATGATTAATATTCTTGATCATTGTGCTTATAAAATGCCAGAAAACAAACCGCGTTACCTAATGGGTGTTGGCAAGCCAGAAGACCTAGTTGAGTCGGTTCGCCGTGGTATAGATATGTTTGACTGTGTAATGCCAACACGCAATGCACGTAACGGTCACTTATTTATTACAACTGGCATCATAAAAATCCGTAACGCAGTGCATAAAACAGATACTGGCCCACTTGATCCAGAGTGTGATTGCCATACCTGTAAGAATTATTCGCGTGCCTACTTGCATCATTTAGACAAATGTAACGAAATTCTTGGCGCACGACTAAACACTATCCATAACTTACGATACTATCAACGTGTTATGGAAGGTTTGCGTAATGCTATTAGCGAAGGTCAACTAGAGACATTTGTACACGATTTTTACGCTCGCCGAGGCCAAAAAGTGCCAGAGCTAGCTGATACAACAAATTAAAATTTAAAAATTAAAGAGGAAGTATTATGAGTTTATTTATTTCAAACGCACATGCAAGCGCTGGCGCACCTGCAGCAGGCGGCGGTATGGAAATGCTAATTATGTTAGCGATTTTTGGTTTGGTTTTTTACTTTTTAATTTACCGCCCGCAAGCAAAGCGCGTAAAAGAGCATAAAAGCTTAATGAGCGCGATGGCAAAAGGCGATGAAGTGCTAACCCAAGGTGGTTTAGTGGGTAAAATCGTAAAAATTGCTGAAGATAAAGACTTCATCGTGATCTCATTAAATGAGCAAGCAGAAGTAACTGTACAAAAATCAGCAGTATCTGCTGTACTGCCTAAAGGCACAATGAAGTCGCTATAAAAATAATAAGGACGGCCCCGTGTTAAACAAGTTTCCAATTTGGAAGTATTTACTTGTTTTAGCTGTGTTAGCCATTGGCCTTTTATATGCTTCACCAAACCTGTATGGCCGCGATCCGGCCATACAGGTTTCTGGCGCTAAAGGCACCGATGTTGACCTCAGTGTTGTAGACAAAGTAAACGCAATCCTCAAAAAAGATAACGTAAGCGCTAAATCGACAAAGCTCGAAGATGGGCAAATTCTTGTTCGTTTTAAAAATGTTGAAGACCAACTAAAAGCACAAGACTTACTGCGTAACTCGCTAAGTAACGATTATATCTCAGCTATTAATATGGCTCCTGCACAACCGGCTTGGTTAAAGTCGTTGGGCGGTAATCCTATGAAGTTAGGCCTAGATTTAAGTGGTGGTGTACATTTCACCATGGAAATCGATATGGTCACTGCGGTGGATAATCAGTTAGAGCAAATGGAGCAAGATTTCCGTAGCGACCTGCGTGAAGAAAAACTACGTTATCGTAGTGTGCGCCGTGTAGCTGGCACTGAGCGCATGCGTGTAGAAATGCGTAACGAAGAAGATAAAGATGCTGCAGAGCGCTTTTTAGAAAGCCGTTACCCATTAAACGTTTACATTGATGATAGCAGTAACGATAACGCATTCTTTGCCACTATGAGTGAGCTAAAGCTAAAAGAAATTCGTGACTATGCTATCAAGCAAAACGAAACTATTATTCGTAACCGTATCAACCAAATTGGGGTTGCAGAGCCAAACGTACAGCGTCAAGGTGCTGAACGTATTATTGTGCAATTACCAGGGATTCAAGATACCGCTCGCGCTAAAGAAATTTTAGGTGCTACGGCAACGCTTGAGTTTCGTGAGGTTGACGAAAATGCTGACATAAGCGCCGCTGCTCAAGGTCGTATCCCACCGGGTACTGAAATGATCATGAGCCGTGATGGTTATCCTGTGGTGCTAAAAAAACGCATTATTCTTGAAGGCAGCCATATTACTGGTGCGCAGTCAGGTGCAGATGAGTATCAGCGTCCACAAGTAAGCATTAAACTCGATAGTAAAGGTGGGGCAAAAATGAATGCCTTTACCAAGCGTGCTATCGGTAAACGTATGGCTACCGTGTTTATTGAATACAAGCCATCAGGTAAAAAAGACAGTGACGGTAAAGCACTTCCGCCAATTAAAGTGGAAGAAGTTATTAACGTAGCAACCATTCAAGCGCGTCTTGACCGTTCATTCCGCATTACTGGCATTGATAACCCTGCTGAAGCACATAACTTAAGTTTACTACTACGTGCGGGTGCACTGGTTGCGCCTATTCAAATTGTAGAAGAACGTACGGTTGGGCCAAGCCTAGGTCAAGAAAACATTGAAGCAGGTATGACCGCTGTAGCTCTTGGCTTTGCGTTTGTACTGGCCTTTATGCTTATTTACTACAAAGGTTTTGGTCTTGTTGCTAATATCGCACTGGCTGCCAACTTAGTACTTATTATTGGTGTAATGTCGTTAATTCCAGGTGCAACGCTTACTCTACCGGGTATCGCAGGTATTGTATTAACCGTTGGTATGGCTGTTGATGCGAACGTACTTATATTTGAGCGTATTCGTGAAGAGCTCGCTGATGGCCGCAGCCCTCAACAAGCGGTTCATTTTGGTTACGATAGCGCCTTTAGTACTATTTTTGATGCCAATATCACCACATTAATTGCGGCGATTATCTTGTTTGCTGTTGGTACCGGTCCTGTTGCAGGCTTTGCGGTAACCCTAGCAATTGGTATTTTAACCTCTATGTTTACAGCAATTGTAGGTACCCGTGCGGTGATCAACCTATTTATTGGTGGTAAACGTGTTGATAAACTTTCAATTTAAGGAGCAGACATGCAAATTTTAAGATTGGGCGGAAAAACCCTTCGTTTCATGTCTCTTCGAAAAGTGGCAATGGGCTTTTCTACGTTATTAATCATAGCGTCGCTGGCGTCACTTTTTGTTAAAGGCTTAAATTTCGGTTTAGATTTTACCGGCGGTACAGCAGTTGAGGTAGGTTTTTCACAACCTGCCGATCTGAAAAAAGTACGTAATGTACTGGCCGAAAACGACTTTGCTGATGCATCGGTACAGCTTTTTGGCTCAAGCCAAGAAATACTGGTCCGTTTAGCCCCTCGCGGTGATGATGTAAAAGCAGAAGTGATTGGTAACCAAGTAATTGCTGCCCTTAAACAAGCTGATGATAGCGTAGTAATGCGCCGTATTGAGTTTGTAGGCCCAAGTGTAGGTGAAGACTTAAAAGAGCAGGGTGGCCTTGCCATGTTAACTGCGCTTATATGTATCTTAATTTACGTGGCATTTCGCTTTGAATGGCGCTTTGCTGTGGGTGCAGTGGGGGCACTATTACACGATGTAATCATTACGATTGGTTTATTCTCGGTGCTTGGTTTAGAGTTTGACCTAACTATTTTGGCTGCAATACTTGCCGTGATAGGTTACTCACTAAACGATACCATTGTTGTATCAGACCGTATCCGTGAAAACTTCCGTAAAGTACGTATTGACGACACCATTGAAATTATTGACCTGTCACTTACGCAAACACTTAATCGTACTTTAGTTACATCAATTACCACTATTTTAGTATTGATTGCACTCTTTGTATGGGGCGGCCAAACTATTCATGGCTTTGCTACCGCATTATTATTTGGTGTATTTATTGGTACTTATTCTTCAGTTTACGTTGCCAGCTCGGTGGCTATTGCCATGGGCGTAAGTAAAGAAGATTTAATACCAGAGGTGATTGAAAAAGAAGGTGCCGATTTAGACTCAATGCCTTAATTGAGATTAAATTATCCTTTTTAAAAAGCCGCTCCTTGTGAGTAATGCAGATCAGTTAAGAATATTTTTATGATCACTTGACTGATCTTTCCATGGCTTCAAAATCCGATATTAGAAATAATATCGGATTTTTTTATGTCTCTCATTCAGCACTTCGATAACATGTCTTCATTTTTAAATGATGTACATACACTAGATAAACTTAAACAGGGTCTTGACCCTGATATTCTTGAACAAGCATTTAAACATGCAGGTGTTGCTACTGTGCGTAAAAGGCGATTACCGCTAGAAGCTGTTATGTGGTCTGTAATTGGAATGAGTTTATTCCGAAACGAAACCGTTTGGGATATCGCTAATAGACTCGACATCTCTTTGATAGCCTATTAGCCACGCCCAACATGCTAACCCTCTAACCATGTTACCGGGTAATGTGGCAATTAGTGAAATAATAGAGCAGCGTCTGCAACATAAACAGCCATTTTCACTAGCCTATATCGATTTAAATCATTTTAAACAATTTAACGATTTGTATGGTTACGCCAGTGGGGACAGCGTGATAAAACTTCTGGCCGATGTGACTGTAAAAGCGTGTGCGCACAGCGCTAACTTTGTCGGGCATATTGGTGGCGATGACTTTATGGTGGTGTTTGAAAAAAAAGATGCGGTGGAGGTTTGTAATACCATTATCACGCAATTTAAACTGCAGTCATGCGTATTTTTTACGCCAGAGCATATTGCTGAAAAAGGGGATTGGACAACTAATCGAGAGGGCGAAAAGCAGTTTGTACTTTTACTTACACTATTGATAGGTTTAGTTGAGCCGGATCTGCAGCAGTGTAAAAATAGCCATCAAGTAGCGGCATTAGCCACAGATGCTAAAAAAAGCAAAACGTTATCGTCACAGCTACTTATTTATTTGTAATCGAAAAAGGCCAGCACCCGTTTTTGTGCGTTTATCCAATAGTAAAAAAGTGGCTAACAAAAAGCAAAAAAGGAGCCTAGGCTCCTTTTTTTAAGTGCGGTATTACGAATTAACGTAATAACGACTCAGATAATACTGGGCGCATTTCACGAACAATCGCTTGTGTTAGCTTAGGTGCACCACAAATAACGTTACCGCTCACGTTGTAGTTATTACCGCCAGCAAAATCAACAACCATGCCGCCAGCTTCTTTAACTAATAGCTCGCCTGCTGCTGTATCCCACGGTTTTAAACCAATTTCAAAGAAACCATCAACACGACCCGCTGCAACATACGCCATATCAAGTGCTGCAGAACCTGCTCGACGAATATCAGCGGTATGTACGAATAATGCTTTAAACGCTTCAGAATAGGCATCTAAGTGGTGTTTTTGTTTGAAAGGGAAACCTGTTGCAAGAATAGAACCTGCAAGTTCAACCGTTTTAGATACACGTAAACGTTTGCTATTTAACTGTGCGCCTTGACCACGAGAAGCGGTGAAAAGTTCGCCTCGAATTGGATCGTAAATTACGGCTTGGTCTAAACGACCTTTAACTTTAAGTGCAATAGATACTGCGAAATGAGGGATACCCTTGATGAAGTTAGTTGTGCCATCAAGTGGGTCAACAATCCATTGGTAATCAGCATCCTTACCTTTGTGTTCGCCTAACTCTTCACCAACGATGCAGTGATCAGGGTAAGAACGTAAAATAGTGTCACGAATTACGGCTTCGGCTTCTTTATCAATGTTCGTAACTAAATCATTAGTGCCTTTTTGTTGCACTTCAACTTTTGATAAGTCTTCACTTGCACGAAGAATAAGCTTGCCTGCGTTACGCGCAGCGCGAACCGCAATGTTTAACATTGGATGCATGGTATTACCTTTGGGTTGTAAAAGAACGTTTATATATTTAAGCCGGCGTATTTTAGCGGTTTTTGCCATAAAGTAAACCATAAAGCCTAAATACTTGTGAGTGTTTTTTGTACAGGCATGATCTTTCAATATATTTATTGGAACGAAAACAGGCAATAAATTTGTAAATTAGCGCTTTACCTAAAGTTAACTTGAGGTTTTATGATGTTCTATATTCAATTAATAGGAAGAAAGTTATGAAATTAGAACACGTAAATTTAGTTGTTAGTGACATAAACGCCATGCTTAAGTTTTACCAAGCAGCGTTTCCCTATTGGTCAATTAGAAGTGTGGGGGAAGGGGAAACTGCGACCTATCAGGACATCAAGTTGGTTTGGCACACTTTGCCTATGTAACCAATAACTTAAATGCAGTAATAGCGCGCCTAAAACATGCGGGCTTTGCAATAAGTAAAGAAGGTGCTGTAAATCCATTTAGAAAAAAATTTTATTATATTGACCCTGCAGGGTTTGAGGTTGAGTTTGTAGAGTACATGAGTGATGTACCTAGTGAACGAAATAACGACTTATAATATGAATGAAGCCAACTATTATGGCTTCATTCAATGTTTAGCATATTTAATAATGTTTACCATTCATACCAAGTTGAGTTTTTAGATCATTTGCAAAGTTAATAAATTTTTCTTTAATAGTGCGTTTAACTTTAACTTCCACAGAGCCTAAAACAGTTTTTCCTTCAATGTGAATCGTTGGCCCTTGGCGCTTATTTAGTGACACTGTTTTATTTTCAAAACTGCCTAAAATACAAAACATTTTAGAAACTACATTAACGTGCTCTGGTACATATATTTCTTCGCTGCCAAAATAACAATTAACGTGAATAGTGACATGTTGGTGGGTAAAAATAGCATCCGTAAAATCAAGATTGACTGACCCCATGTAGTTTTCTATGTAAATGTTTTGAGGAACTACCCATTGGCCGCTTCGTTCACTCGAACCAAGAATGCTTCTTAATGTAAGTGGCTCTTCATCAGTCTCATGCTGCGCGCTATAATTAGGTGCAAATTGAGAGTGCTTTTGCGCCTTATATTGCTGGTCAGTATTTAAGGTTAAATCTTCAACGAGATCCATAAGTGCTTTATTGTCACTCGCTGCCATGGCGTCGTCTAAGCGCCTTTCAAATGCTTCTACAGAAATAACACCATGGCTGTAGTTATAAATGAGCTGATCAATCACTTGCTCACGAACTTGCTCAATAGGGCGGTCTTCAATTTTAACAGACATTTAAATTATCCTTTTATGGTTGCTGGTTATTTCAAAGCAAGCCTTATACCAAATACTAAATTGTTTAAATTCAGTGGTTTATGATTTTTGGTTTTTGATTCTTTATTATATTAACGACAGATTAACCAAATATACAATTATTTAGTAAGTTTCGCTATTCGAGAAACTTTTACGCAATAGTCTGTAAATGTTTACTTAGTAGGTTTAAGCCAATATCTACTATTTTAAAGTAACCTATTGAAATTAAAGGTTAAAAAATGTTGGCCCGATGCTCGCATTAGCTTAAGTGTCTTTAATCAAAAGGAGAACGATTATGAAAACATTTAATAAGTCTATGATTGCAGCCCTAGTATTAGGAACAACCGCAATGGGCGCTCAGGCAAGCAGTTGGGAAAACGAAAGCAAAGATGCTTGGATTGATGGGAAAGCAGAAACAGTATTGCTTATGAACACCAATCTAAATAACTTTGATATCAACACGGACGTAAAAAACGGCAAGGTAATGCTAACAGGTAAAGTAAACAGCGAATTAGATAAAGAGCTTGCTGAAGAACTCGTGCTAAGCCTAGATGGTGTAACTGACGTTGAAAACAGTCTAACTGTGGTAAAAAACACCGACATGAAGAAGCATGATTCTAAAATGATGGGTAACGACACTGAAAGTGATTTAACAGATGCTAAAATCACTACAGTGATTACAACACGTTACTTATTTGATTCTGAAGTAGGTGGTACAGACATTGATGTTGATACCGATAATGGTGTGGTAACTCTAAAAGGTACAGTTGAGTCTGATGCTGAAAAGCAATTAGCGATGGAAATTGCTAAAAACGCTGAAGATGTTCGCAAGGTAGTGGATGAATTAACTGTTATTGCAGAATAATACACTATACTAAAGCCCAGCCCTGCTGGGCTTTTTGCTTTGCTAACATTATAAGGATTAAATTATGGATATCATTAGAATTATTTTTTCTATTTTATTACCACCACTGGGTGTGTTTTTACAGGTAGGACTAGGGATGCATTTTTGGTTAAATATTTTGCTAACCTTACTCGGCTATTTCCCTGGATTAATTCATGCGATTTATATTATCGCCAAAAAATAACACCCTATCGCAGTAATACATTTAATACTGAGTTGCTAATTGTCATCGTAAGGTATGTGTATTAGTTACTCAGACTACTATTATTTAATGAGTTCGTTTCCTCAACGTCACCATCAATAAATCTAAAAGCTTACAATTTGAGCAGTTAGCCCTTTGATTGTTAAAATAAAGCTTTTTGCTAGTGACAAGCCCCTAAAAACTTTTTATACTGCAACCCGCTTTAGTCGCTCTGTGGCTAAACGCTTCAAAAAATTAACTGCTTACAGTTATACAAAGATGGCCCCTTAGCTCAGTTGGTTAGAGCACACGACTCATAATCGTTAGGTCCCCAGTTCGAGTCTGGGAGGGGCCACCACTTTTACACGCTTTCCAAGTACATAAAAACTCATTTTCTTAGTTTATAAAATTCGCTTTTGTTATTTCTATTGTATTTTTCACCAGTGCACTGATTTCTGTATTAATTTTATTGAATACATTGTAATAAACACAGTTGAATCTACTATTAAAGTGTTATGGGGCTTTATTATAAAAATCTTTACTTTATGCCCTTTAATGTCGCTACTGTTAATTGTGTGCAGTATATAAAATACTGCTTAGTTATTCCTTAGGTGTTCTATGTTATTAAAACGAAAAGTATACCTCAGCCTTATTCTGGCTGTTGCTGCTCCTTTAGCAATATCTACTCTCATCTTTTCCAATAGTATTCGCTCAAATACAGAAGAAAAACTAGCAAAAGTAGATTTACCGACTGCGCTTAGTGAAGTTAAAAGCCAAATAGAGCTGGAACTTTCTACACCTATTGTTGTAGGCAAAGAAATAGCGCAAAACTTATTTGTGCAGCAATGGATGAATAATAATGAAGATGCGCAAAGCCGAGGTAAATTTATTGATTACCTCAAACATATAAAAGATTAAATCAATCTCTCATGTATTGGATGTAATTAAAGGGATTTCCGAGCAAACTAATTTATTGGCGTTAAATGCGGCTATTGAGGCTGCTAGAGCGGGTGAGCAGGGCCGTGGCTTTGCGGTAGTTGCTGACGAAGTAAGAACGCTTGCGCAACGTACCGCGGAGTCTACGGAGCAAATTAATGAGATGATTGATTCGTTAAATGCTAAAGCGTCAAGCACGGTAACAGCGATTGAATTGGGCAGCAAAAACACCCTAGAAAATGCCGAGCGCTTAAAAGAAACCGGCCATACATTAAATGGTATTTCACAGGAAATTGTACTACTAAGCGAGTTAAACAACTCAGTGGCTACTGCAACGCGAGAGCAAACACTAGCAACCTCAGAAATTAGCCAAAATATTGTGATGATTTCCGATTCGGCAGAGCAAACCAAAGAAAATATGAAAAAGTCAGAGCAGCTTTGTAATGGTTTAAATAAAGAATCGAATATTTTAAGGGATTTACTGGGTAAGTTTACGCTTTAAACACGATTTAATTAAAAATCAGTTGAGCGAGGAAACCATCATAGTTATAGCGCTCTCGCCTATAACTATGATGTTGTAATAGCGGTTAGTTTTTACGGTAAATCTCGTGATCCATTTCGTAAATATTTACGCTTAAACTGTCAGAGGCTCTGCAATACGTTTGCAAGCAGGCTAGTAATTGCTCACTTAGTAGTTGCTTTTGCTCAATGGAACGCCCAGCCATAATATGCACCGCAATATGAATAAACCCTTCTTTACCCACACCTAACTGATAATGCTGATAAGCAATAGCGCGAGTCTTTATTGTTTCTAAATCAAATAAGCCACTTTCAAACGTTGTTGTATGGATTTTTTCCACAAGAACTTGAGGTAGTAAAGGCAGATCTTCTGAGTGTTCAATAATAATGTGTGGCATTTAACGTATCCTCTTTAGATTGGTTCATTTAATTATACCAAACGGGTTTGTACACGCTAACCCCATAACGCTTAATTTTTAAAAATGTGGCTTGAACATATTTTTAGCAATAAACTATTTAAGCAATTACAAGACCTGTAGCGTGTTTAATTTTAGATTTATTATGGCAAATATTTTTGGTTGATACGTTTTATGTCAATTTGTGGTGACTTATACGAAGAGCACACAAGCCAGTTGGTATTTGTAATTGCAATTGATGAAATAAGTAACGAAAACATCATGCGCGAATGTTATGACTCAGAGGCTGCGTGGGGCAGTGATAACGAATACTGTAGCGATATTACCCGTAACGACGAAGGTAACATTGTAAAAACTCTACAGCGTGAACATAACTTGGATGAGTTAACTGCGCGCGGTTACGATGTCGTTGCAACTTACAAATATGACATCGGCAGCTATGGCAACTTGTTATTTAAGCTTTATTACAATCACATTATTGAAAACTCGCAAACCTATGAAGGGTTAGTTGGTAACAGTGTTACTTCACAGTATGCAGGTTATGGGCGCTCAAAAGATAAAGCCGCTATGTCGATTGTATGGAAAATGGATGATTTACGTATCCGCTGGCGTACAAATTACGTAGGCGCGTTTAAAGCAAGCCAAGAAGATGAGAAAGACTACCTTGAGTATGTTGCTGCAAACGATGAGCGCTGTGCTGCGGGCGATGCCGGTTGTATTGCAAACCCAGAGCCACTTGCGTATCAAGATTATGGCTCATTTTTATAGCATAGTTTATCAGCGTCTTACACTCTGGCACTGACTGATAAAAGTGACTTACGTGTATTTGGCGGTATTAACAATGTATTTGACGACAAAGGGGCATTTTACCCAAGTGGTCGTGGTAACTTTTATAGTGGCTACGGCGGCGGTGCCGGTCGTTATGTTTATCTAGGTGCACAATATAGCTTTTAATAACCTTTAGCTGTATTTGTTTGCAAAGGCACTCCCTCGGGCGCGCCTTTTTTATTGTGTATCTTGCTGCGAGATACCCTTTAAACCATTACAGTATTGAGTTGGTGGATAAAATTTGTTTTATCGCGGTGAAAGCGTTTAGTATAAGGCGTAACTTAATTTTTAATATGAACGAAGGACTTGCTATGAAGTATCTCAAAATGGGTGGTTTAATTGTATGCTTAGCAGGGCTTGCAGGGTGCTCTGATGATGTTGCTTCAGTAAGTCTTGGGCTATTTACCACTAAAGATGTGGTGGTTAATTCACAGCAAGACCCGCTAGTGACCGGTGTAACCTGTCATATTAGCCATATTGAGGCGAATTTAGATTTTTCAGACCCCTCAGATATGTCGATTGCCTGTCGTCAAACGGGGCCAATAACGCCAGACCAATTACAGTCTATCGACCGCAGTAAATCCGGTGAAGTCGTGTTTAAATCATCTAAGAGTATTTTGTTTAAGTCATTAAAAGTGCGCCGTATTTATGATGCTAAAACCCATACATTATTATATTTATCATACTCAACGAAAGAGTCTACGGGCAGTCATCATCATGCGCTCTCTACGGTGCCTTTATACAATACACAAGCATGGCAATGGGCGAAGGGGCAAGAGTAGTTTATGTTAGCTCTATTTAAATCAAAGCCCTTATTGGCAGAACAAGAACAACAATGGCTGATTGATACCTTTATTTGGGCAGCAGAAAACTTTGATTTGGATTTTTTTACCAAACACAGCCAAGTTATTTTACCAACGGTTGAGTTTTTTCCTGACTCGGTTTCAAGTATTGAGGAAATGGCCAGCAAAGTGTTTGCGCGTGTTAAGCAATACGCTGGTATGAATGAATGGCCAGTAACCTTGGTTGCACCGCAACAATTACAACCACAGGTGTTTCCACACTTTGAATTTAGTCAGCATTTACGTGGCGAAGAGTGTCATTTAATAGTACCAGCCAGTCATACTATTAATGTGTCGTTTAACCCTAATCAAATTAATCAACCGCAAGATTTAGTGGCGAGTTTTGCCGGTACGCTTGCCACCATATTAATTCATCACGTAGGGGTATTACCCCCAGGTGGTAAAGAGTATTTACCGCAAGCCACTGATGCTTTAGCGTGTTTTTTAGGCTTTGGGGTAATGATGAGCAATACCGTGTACCAGTTTAAAGGTGGCTGTGGCTCATGTTATAACCCGTATGCAAATCGCGAAGCGACGCTCAGTGAAACGCATACCGTATTTATGCATGCGTTAGTGAGCTACTTTAAGCAAGATAAACACTCCAAAAAACATTTAAAACCGCATTTACGAGGCCAATTTAAAAAAGCGCAAAAAGAAATAAAAGCCTTGATTAATCAATCGGCTAACCCATTATTATTGGCTTTTTCGCCAGAGCAAGCCAGTTAAGTATGAACTATATCGATGAATTTTTATTAATTGCAGTGGCTCATTTTTTTGCGGTGGCAAGCCCTGGGCCCGACTTTGCGGTAGTCCTTAAACAAAGTGTACAACACGGCAGGCGCAATGCGTTATGGACAAGTGCCGGTGTTGGTGTGGCTATTTTATTACACATAGCCTATTGTATATTGGGAGTTGCGCTGGTGTTAACTCAATCACCTGCGTTGTTTATGGCGCTTAAATATATAGCGGGCGCGTATTTAGCGTATTTAGGCGTGCAGGCACTGCGCGCTGCTAAACCTACAAATACCTCATCAGAACCGGCTGCAAAACCCAGCCTTGCAGCTGAGTCACCATGGCGCGCGTTTCGACGTGGCTTTTTTACCAATGCACTTAACCCTAAGGCTACGTTATTTTTTATGTCGTTGTTTACCTTAGTGATTAGCCCAACTACGCCGGTAATAATACAAATGGGATACGGCGTTTATATGGCGCTTGCTACCTGGGCTTGGTTTTCTATTTTGTCGCTATTGTTATCAAAAGCGCGTGTACGTGATTTTTTTCAGCAAAGTGGTTATTGGTTCGACCGCGGCATTGGCATTATTTTAATCGCACTGGCTGTGCGAGTTGTTATTTAAAGAAGGAATAGTATGGCGTTATATAATTTTTCGTTTGGCTCTAATATGTCATCTAATCGTTTATTGGCACGTTTACCTAATGCAAAACGTGTGGGTACGGCACTTTTAAAGGGCTATAAGTTAACCTTTAATATGGCCTTTTCAGATGGTTCAGGTAAATGCACTATTGTGCCCACCAATGAACCCGATGCTGTGGTATATGGGGTGGTGTATCAGCTTAATGAAGCCGAAAAAGAGATCTTAGATAAAATTGAAGGCCCTAATTACGACTGTGTTGATTTAACCGTGAGCCTTCTAGATGACGGTGACATTAATGTACACTGCTACATCGCAAACACACATGACGACACACTGCTACCTTATGATTGGTACGTGCAGCATGTATACCGCGGCGCACTTGAGGCGGGCGTACCCGAACACTACAGTCAACGCATTTTAGCTTACCCGAGTAAGCAAGATACTAATAAAGCGCGCGCCGAAATAGAATTTGCGGTTCATCAAGACTAAACAAAAATAATAACCTAAGGTAACACTATGAAACTGAAAAAATTAGCCACAGCCGCATTATTGGCTGGCTGGGCATTTACGAGCTCTGCAGCGGTTGATACCGATAAAATTTCAGAGGTGATCAACGCCTCAATGACACGTTTTGATGTACCCGGAATGGCCGTTGCCATTGTTGAAAATGACAAAGTCGTATTCGCTAAAGGCTTTGGTGTTGCCAACCTTGATACGAATAGCAAGGTGAATAAAGACACTTTATTTGGCATTGCTTCAAATACCAAGGCATTTACCAGTGCAGCATTGGCTAAGCTGGTGGATGAAGGTAAGTTAAGCTGGGATGACCGCGTAATTGACCATCTTCCTGAGTTTAGATTGTACGACTCTTACGTTACTCGTGAAATGCGCATACGCGATTTACTTAGTCATCGTAGCGGTTTAGGGCTTGGTCAAGGCGATTTAATGATTTGGCCAAGTACCGATAAATCGGTAGCCGATATTTTATCTGGGCTGAAATATTTAAAACCCGCGAGCAGTTTTCGTAGCCAATATGCTTACAACAACCTAATGTTTGTTACCGCTGGTGAAGTTGTTGCGCGTATATCGGGTATGAGCTGGAACGACTACATTGAAAAAAATATTCTACAGCCACTTAACATGACTAACTCGCGCGCTGGCTTTTCGCGTATCGCAAAAAATAACAAAAACTGGGCGATTGGACACATCCCAATGGATGGCAAATTGCATCCTTTTTTTGTTAATTACCTTGAAGACTTTCGAGGGGCAGGCGCCATTGCATCAAGCGTAAATGATATGAGCCAATGGCTCCGTACTCAACTTGCGGGTGGCAAAATGCCTAATGGCGAGCAGCTATTTAGTGAAAAGCAGCAAGCACAAATGTGGCATCCACATATTACATCAATGGCATCTAAAAGTGCCTATGAAGCGTATCATCAGCAATTTAGAGGTTATGGATTAGGTTGGAGTATAGAAGATTACCACGGCGTTAAAAAGCTGGCACATGGTGGCGGCATTTTAGGTATGGTATCGCAGGTGACTTTACTGCCAGAAAAAAACGTGGGGATTGTGATATTAAGCAACCAACAAGCATTTTCTGCATTATCGGCGGTGACCCATGAAGTACTTGAAGATGTACTCGAGCTTGAAGATAAAGATTGGGTTGAAGAGTTAGCTAAAAAACATTTTGCAGGAAAAGAAAAAGCCTATGCTAATGCCGCACCAAAAGCGCCAATAGACACTCAACCGCAATTACCTAATATAAACTACACCGGTACATTGCATGATGAGTGGTATGGCGATGTAATCGTTGAAGAGCTGGATGGTAAATTACGTATTGATTTTACCCATACAAAACGCCTTAAAGGTGAACTGGAGCATTACACAGGCAATACCTTTATTGTTAAGTGGGATGAAAAGTTATTAGAGGCAGATGCCTTTATTCGCTTTTCTATGAGCGCCGATAACCGCGTAGAATCAGCGAAAATGAATGCAGTTTCAACGCAGGTAACCGACTTTAGCTTTGATTTTAGAAACCTCGACTTAAAAGCTAAATAACCATAACTTTGGTTAAAGAGTCGTTTAGTATCAACCAAAGTCGCAAAGCCACCACAAGGTGGCTTTGTTATACTCGTTAAGCAACTTATTTTTGGAGTTAGCTATGCGCACTGCGATTATTTCTCATCCTCACTGTCGTAAACATAAAATGATAGAAGATCATCCAGAGTGCCCTGAGCGTTTAGATGCGATTAATGACCGTTTACTTGCTAGTGGACTGGATGTGGCTATAGAGCAAAAACAAGCCCCTAAAGCACTGCGCGAACATTATTTATTGGCGCACAGTGAGCAGCATATTAAGCATGTAGAAGACATGATCCCCACTGAGGGGCTCAGCGATCTAGATGGAGATACGTGGTTATGCCCCGACTCTTTAAAGGCCATTGAGCGTGCAGTCGGAGCAGGCTTACTCGCTGTTGATGAGATTTTAGAGGGTAAGTTAGACGCTGCGTTTTGTTCAGTACGCCCGCCAGGGCATCACGCTAACCGAGATAGCTCTTCTGGTTTTTGTGTGTTTAATAACCTTGCGATTGCAGTTAAATATGCACAAAGCAAAGGGGTAAAACGCATTGCCATTGTTGATTTTGACGTACACCATGGCAATGGTACTCAAGATATTTTTATGGATGATGAAAATGTGTTGCTGTGCTCGTTATTTCAATATCCATTTTATCCTAATACCGCCATTAAAAATAATGCCACACTGGTAAATTCACCTTTACCGATAGCTAGTGATGGTGCTGATTTAAAAGCACTTTATGAGCAACAATGGCTACCAAAATTAACAGAATTTAAGCCTGAGCTACTTTTTATAAGCGCGGGATTTGACGCACATTTAGAAGATGACATGGCCAGTCTTAAGTTTGTTGAAAGTGATTATATATGGCTTACTGAGCAGTTAGCGCAATTTAGCCAACAGCATCATTGTTTAGGTATTATTTCTTATTTAGAGGGAGGGTACTCACTGTCGGCCCTCGGGCGCAGCGCGATTGCACACGTTAAAGCGTTAGTTGATTTCGGCGAGTAACGCAAACGCTTGGCTTGGTGTGAGCTGCTCTATTTTACTTAAGCAGCATTGCCCTTCTTTTGCTAAATATTCTTTTACTAGCTCTGCTAATTGGCTTGCACTGAGCGCCGTGAGCGAATGGCCGCTTAAGCTTTGATAGCCACTAACCTTATCTAAAATAATGACTTTTTGCTGTTCACTTGCTTCCATAGTGTAAATAAAGTCGTGTAAATCATTGGCGTGCTCTATTAGCTCAATTTCATTATTATAAATAATAATTTGTGGGTAACTGATGCTCATCTATTGTCCTAAATCAAATTGTTTTTTTACTGAATAATTTATAATCATTAATTGGTTTAATTTTGGAAGTAGAAGCAATGCCTCACACTAGCCGCTATCAAAAAGTATGCGATGTTTTTACCAATAAGGTGATCGCCTGCGCTAAGGATACCCCTTTAATTGAAGCGGTGAAACTAATGCGAGCGCACAATGTTAGCGCTATTTTTGTAAAACAACAGCAACAAATAATAGGCGTATGGACTGAAACCGATTGTTTAACACTTAACTTTTCTAATCACTCACTTAGGCAGTTAGCGATTGAAAGCGTTATGTCGAGCCCTGTACTAAGTGTGCCCAGCCAACAATTATTAACCGAGACGGCCATGGTGTTTAATAAGCAGGGTGTAAGGCATTTGTTGGTCACTGATACAAATGACATTCCCAGCGGCGTGATCAGCATTACAGATATTGTAAACAATCAAGGGCTAGAGCATTACTTACAATTTAGACCTATTAATGATCAATATAATAAAAACATACGGATAGTACCGAGTTCATTGGCAATCAATGACGCGGTGAGCATGATGCGTGAATATGCAGAGAAAGTGATTTTGGTGTTTAATGAGGATGAAAATGTTCATGGCATTATTACCCAGCGCGATTTACTAAAGCTCATCACCGAGCAGCACAATCATCTTGTTTGTTGGGATTTAGCCAGTCGCCCCCTTTATCAGATAAGCCCCCAAGACAGCCTTTTTGATGCTTACAGGTTGATGTCTGAAAGTAACATTCGACATTTAGTAGTAAGCGAAAATAATCAAATTAACGGTGTATTATCGCTTGAAAACTTAATTAATGAAATTGAAACGGCTTATTGTTGTGAGCTTGAAAAAGTACTTCAGCAGCGTGACATTGCATTGCAGCATTCGCAGCGTAACTTATTTTTAGCCAATAAAATTATCGACTCCTCCCTAGATGGCATCATGATCACCGACTCGAATGGAGTGATTATGCAAGTAAACCCTGCATTTACTCATCTAACCGGTTACAAAGAATATGAGGTGATAGGTAAGCGACCCAATATGTTGAGTTCAGGGCGTCATGATAAAAACTTTTACATAAAAATGTGGGATTCACTGACCAAAACAGGGGTATGGCAGGGGGAAATTCATAATCGTAAAAAATCTGGCGATATTTATATTGAGTGGCTCAGTATTATAGAAATAAAAGAGCCAAGTCATAGTGATGTTACTTATGCCGCTATTTTTAGTGACATAACAGAGCGAAAGAGTGCAGAAGAAAAAGTAGTGCAGCTAGCATATTTTGATGAACTAACCGGTTTACCTAATCGGCGCTTATTTAACGATAGGCTCTCTATGGCCCTAGCCTCTGCTCACAGAGATAAACAAATGCTAGCGGTAATGTTTATTGACCTTGACCGTTTTAAAGAGGTAAATGACAGCTTGGGCCATAACGCCGGTGATACCTTATTAAAATTAGTCTCTGAGCGCATTATTAACACCCTTAATGAGGGGGATACACTGGCACGATTAGGGGGAGATGAGTTTATTGTTTTGTGTGAGGTTGAAAGCGTAGCAGCTGTTATCAGACTTGCAGAGGGTATTTTAAATCACTTAAATACCCCCTTTAAATTGGAAGGATTTGAAGTGGGTGTTACCGCCTCTATAGGTGCAGCGGTTTATCCAGATGATGGCTTAGACAGTGAAACATTATTAAAGCATGCTGATATTGCCATGTATCGCTCAAAAGATGTGGGGCGTAATTCGTTTCAGTTGTTTCAACCCTCAATGAATGCCCGCTCCCTTGAGCGCTTAGCGATGATGAGCCGCTTTCAACATGCGCTTGAAAATGATGAGTTTGAGCTTCATTTTCAGCCTAAACAGTGTTTAAAAACAGGGGCGATTATGGGGGCTGAAGCACTACTGCGTTGGAAAGACCCTGATTTAGGCACTATTTCACCAGCGCAGTTTATCCCGCTTGCTGAAGAGTTAGGTTTAGTTGTTCGTCTCGATTTATGGGTTATAAACCAAGCCGGTAAGGAGTTAACTCTTTGGCAAGCACAAGGAATGAATCCCGGACGTTTAGCGATTAATGTATCTGCTTGCCACCTAAGCCAAGGTAAGCTAGCTGATAACATTAAGGCCATGCTTACTCGCTATCAATTACCTGGGAGTTTACTTGAAATAGAGCTGACCGAAAGTAGCTTTATAGGTTCTTTTTCACAGGCAAAAGAACAGTTACAACAGCTTAAAACGTTAGGTGTACATATTGCGCTTGATGATTTTGGCACGGGGTATTCGGCATTAAGCTATTTAACTAAACTGCCCTTTAACACGTTAAAAATTGATGCCAGTTTTATTGCTAAAATTCCTGATGAATACGGCAATAGCCAAATTGTAGCGGCTATTATAGCCATGGCGACAAGTTTAGGGTTAGATGTGGTTGCTGAGGGAGTTGAGCATGCCTCGCAAGAGGCACACTTAGCAACAATAGGCTGCAATATTATTCAGGGTTACCATTATTGCTATCCATTAACACGACAGCAATGGATAGCATTTTATAACCAAGCAGCAAAAGGTTATTCTGAGTCTACGCTCACTTCATAAGAGGTGAATTTTCGAATATTAATCACACCGGTATCAAAAATTAAGTACTGACCTTTTATACCTTGTAAAATACCGCTAACAACAGGGTTTTTATCAAAGTTAAATGAGCTAATTTTAGTTGGGTATTCACTAACTGGAAAATCAAGATGCACAACGTCTTGGTCAAGCTGTTCAATAGCGGTTGCGCCAAATAATTCACTCAGCTCGGTTAGTTTTTCGCTAATTTGTGGAATAAGCTCAGCAGCCGCTGCTTTTAAATCAAGAACGTCGTTTTGTCCTTTGAGCATATTGCGCCAATTGGTTTTATCAGCAATAAACTGCGCGAGCGCCACTTCCACTAAGCCCGACTGTAAACGAGTTTGTACTTTAAAAATAGGTAATGCTTGGGTTGCCCCTTGGTCAATCCAACGGGTAGGTATTTGTGTGTAGCGAGTAATGCCTACTTTTAACCCTGATGTATTAGCTAGATACACATAATGCGGGATCATGCAATTTTCTTCACCCCACTGTGGCTCGCGACAGGTGCCTTGATCGTAATGGCAGGTTTCAGGTTTCATGATACACATGTCGCAACTTGCAAGCTTGCGCATACATACAAAGCAATGCCCTTGAGAATAGCTCTTTTTGGTTTTTTTACCACAGTTAGAGCACAAAATTGTGCCACTAAAAGTAAGGGTCAGCTGTTTGCCAATTAAGGCATTTAAATCAACCAGTTCATCACCTATAGGTAGGTGGTATTGAACCGGCTCTGTTAAGCTCGACTTTAATTTACGCAGTGTACCTTGCATCTTTACTTGGCCCCAAAGATGTTAAAAAGGGAAGCTTAACATTTTTAGACGGTATTGGCTGTTCAAGAAGTCTAAATAATTATCATAAGAGAGTGCTTTTGCGTACAAGTAGCCTTGGGTACGGTCGGCTTTCATAGTGTTGAGCAGCTGGTGAACTTCTTGAGTTTCTACGCCCTCAATCGTGATAGTAAGGCCTAAGTTATGTGCCATATCTATGGCTGTTTGCACAATAACCTGATGCGCACGGTTATCAGTTAAATCAAACACGAATGACTTATCTACTTTAAGTTCGCTAAAGTGATAGTTAACCAAGTAGCTAAGCGATGAATAACCAGTGCCAAAGTCGTCTAGTACTACTTTAACGCCCAAAGTAGCAAGCTCATCAACTAAGGTGACTAATGCATCTTGATTTTCGACAAAAGCAGACTCAGTCAGTTCAAACTTTAATAAGTGAGGAGCAACCTGATACTTAATCAAAATATTCTCTACTTTTTCGGTCAAATTAGTAATGGCTAGATTCTTTGCACTTAAATTAATACTAATACTATGATTGCTTATGCCATCGGATGCCAGCTTTGCAATGTCTTTACAGGCTTGTTCAATAACCCAAATTGTTAATTCATTAATAATACCAGTGTGTTCGGCAAGTAGAATTAGTTTTTCTATGGAAATGTTTTTAAACTCAGTATTAGGCCAGCGTAGTAGAGCTTCGGCACCATTGACACTGTTATCTTTTAAATTAATTTGTGGTTGATAAAACAGAGCGAGCTGATCTGTTCTTATCGCTTGTTGAAGCTTAGCAGCAAGCGCAACGTCCATAGCTAAACTGCTGTTCGCAGATGATGAGCTTACTTTACTTAGACTATGTTTAGCGTTATGTAATACCAAGTAGCCTCGTTTCAACCAAAATTCAAAGTCATCACGTTTACCAAAGGCACTAATCCCCACGCTGTAATTGAGTTGTAAGTCTAGCCCTTTGATTTGATAAGTTTTTGGTAACTTATTTACTACCCTTTTTAATAACTCTTCGAGCGTGTGTGGGCTTTGGTTTTTAGTCGAGATACAGGCAAAAACACCGCTACCTAAATCAGCAATTTTAGTGGGTTGATTAATGCCACTACTTAAGTTAAAAAATTCTCTCTCAAAGCTCAATTGGCATTCTAATTCGTGCGCAACATGCTTAATTAATTCATATCCTTGGGAGGGCGTAATAATGGTATTTAGCGAGTTAAAATGACGTATTTTAACCAAACATAAAGTGGTGGAACGTTGCTGGGCTTTGAGTGCCATAAAGGCATACTTTAACTTTGCGCTATTGAGCAGTTTTGTTTGCTGGGTATGCGTGGCATGATATAAAGCGCGCTCACGCTGATAACGAACCCGATCGGCAAGTGCCATGGCCATGAGGACAATTTCACATAAGATGGCCATTAAAAAAGCATGACGTATTGAAAAGCTATAAGTGATAATGCCTGTAAGCTCTAAAGGCTGAATGGCTGCACCAATAATCAATGGCACCCATGAAAATACGTAAAACTTAGCCCATCTAAAGCCACTTTTTAATTTGTTATAAATTAAAATAAAGCAGACGATATAAAGTAATCCCAAAATTACAAAAAATATGGGGGCAGCTATATTTTCGGGAATAAAAAAGCTTAATGTACCGAGCACTAGCATTAGCCAGAGTAAACCAACACTTAATCTATAACGCCAGCAACGGTCTTTATGATATCGCAAAAACATGGTGCAAAAAGCGAGAGTGAAAAACGCAATAGTGTAATTAACGACAATTATTTTTTCGTGAATAAACAACTGCCATTCTAGCGGCCATAAATAAAAACCAAACCCCAGAACGGTGCCCATTAATGCTATAGCACTAATAATGTAGCCAATATAAACTAAGTACACGCGGTCTTTAATGCCAAAATAGAGTAATAGGTTATATAGTGAGGCCATTAACAATACACCCGTGAAAATTCCCCAAATGCCTGTTTGTGAGCGAACTAAGTCAACAAATACATTATGGCGATACAAGTGAATTGGGGTTTTACTGATCCCCACGGTATCTATTTTTATAATTAGTCGTTGTGTAGATTGGCCATCGAGGTTAAAGCGAATGTGGGGCACGCTGTACTTAAATAAAGTAAGACGTGGCTCTTTATCGCCAAGCTTATAAATGTCGAGTAGTTGGTTGTTACTATTGAGCCTATATATGGTGAGATGATCTACCATCGGGTTATCAAAGTGGGCAACCACATCTTCTTGTTGGCTGCTTTTGTTTTCTAAATCGAGGCGTAACCAATAATTTTGCTGTTCAAAGCTCCAAGGTATATCGTTAAATTCTTGCTGTGTAAATAGTGCCTGCTTGGTCATTACTTCTGCAAAACTTTGTGTTTTGCTTTTGTCTATGTAATAAGCATGATCGAGGTAAGCAGGGGTTATTTTATCTATGGTATAGCGTGATGGCATCACAAAGTTTGTTGCCAATGTGCTGATAATAAAAAAGATAAAAATAAGTATTACAACTGCTACCGCATGGTAGCGCAAGGTTTTAAATTCCAATATTAATCTATGTCCAGATTACTTTTTTTATAGTGTAGCAGTAAAAAGCGCAGATAATCTGCGCTTTTATAAAATTTACTCGTTAGTTATCAATCGTTATGATTGTTCACGAGCAATTGCGCGATAAGCAATGTCAGTACGGTATTCCATGCCATCCCAGTTGATTTCATCAACCAGTTTATAGGCACGCTGCTGCGCTTGTGTAACTGTATTACCCAGTGCAGTAGCACACAGTACACGACCACCGGCAGTCACTATGCTATCGCCGTCTTGCTTAGTCCCTGCATGGAAGACTTTTTCGCCTTCAGGGTAAGTTACTTTCAAGCCACTAATCGCATCGCCTTTCGGGTAGCTATCTGGGTAGCCTTTAGCGGCTAAAACAACACCTACTGCAGCGCGTGAATCAAACTCAATGGTGGTTTTATCAAGCTCTACACGGTTAGCAGCTTCAATCAATTCAACTAAGTCTGATTGTAAGCGTAGCATCATAGGTTGTGTTTCAGGGTCGCCAAAACGACAGTTATATTCAATAACCTTTGGTGTGCCTGTCTCATCTATCATCAAGCCTGCATACAAAAAGCCAGTGTACGGATGGCCTTCGCTAGCCATACCTTCTACCGTTGGGTAGATCACTTCGTTCATAATGCGCTGATGAATTTCATCGGTTACTACAGGCGCTGGTGAGTATGCACCCATACCGCCAGTGTTAGGACCTTGATCGCCATTGTAAGCGCGTTTATGGTCTTGGCTGGTTGCAAACGGCAGTACGTTTTTACCATCAACCATGACTATAAACGACGCTTCTTCACCTTCTAAAAACTCTTCAATGACTACACGACTACCGGCGTCACCAAAGGCATTACCCGCAAGCATATCGCGAATAGCCTCTTCAGCATCGCGTTCGTCCATAGCAACAATAACGCCTTTACCAGCCGCTAAACCATCGGCTTTAATAACAATCGGTGCGCCTTTTTCTTTTAAATAGGCAAGCGCAGGGTCGATTTGTTCAAACGTTTGGTAATCAGCGGTTGGAATAGCATGGCGTGCTAAAAAGTCTTTAGTGAACGATTTAGACCCTTCAAGCTGGGCAGCACCGGCGGTTGGGCCGAAAATAGCTAAGCCGTGTTCACGGAACTTATCAACAACCCCTAATACTAGCGGTACTTCAGGGCCAACAATGGTTAGCTCAACATTATTTTGTTGTGCAAAGCTTAGCAGTCCATCAAGGTCTTCAACGTTAATTGCTACGTTCTCAAGTTTTGGCTCAAGAGCTGTGCCCGCATTACCTGGAGCAACATAAACAGTGTTAACTTTTGTATTTTGAGCGGCCTTAAACGCAAGTGCGTGTTCGCGGCCGCCGCTGCCAATGACTAATACATTCATGGCGAATATCCTATTTAAAGCGGTTTTTTAAATTTCAGCGTCATACGGTCGCTTTCACCTATGGCTTTATATTTAGCGGCATCTTGCTCGCCAAGTCTAAGGCTCGGTGGAAGGGTCCATACCCCTTTAGGGTGATCGGCTGTATCAAGAGGGTTTGCATTAATATCGCTTTTTGCTTCAAGTTCAAAACCAGCTTGTTCAGCAAGTGCAATAACCACACTTTGCTTCATATAACCTGATGATTTTTGCATCTCATCATCTTGCTCTTCTGGTAGGCGGTGTTCAACCACACCTAAAGTGCCGCCTGGTTTAAGTGCTTTGTAAAAAGACTTAAACGCATTGCTTGCAGCTTCTTTATCTTTGCTCATGTACCAGTTATGGACATTACGAAAAGTCAGTACCATATCGGCGCTAGCCGCAGGAGCAATATCTAAATGTGTAGATGGGGCAAACTCAGTGAGTTTAACGTGACTAAAGCGGGCATCTTCAGCGATTTTAGCCTTAAAGCCAGCAAGAGAACGTTGGTAATAACCAACCGATGAATCAGCAGGGAAGTGCGCAGCATAATAGGTGCCTTGCTCTTTCAGCGCTGGCGCTAAAATTTCACTGTACCAACCACCACCTGGGGCAATTTCTACCACGGTCATAGATGGTTTAAAGCCAAAAAATTCGAGTGTTTCTACAGGGTTGCGGTATTGATCGCGTTCACTGCTACGCTCGCTTGCTTTAACTGCATTTGTTAATGCTGAGTCGTGGCCATGGTTATGTGCCAACGCCATTGTTGAGCTTAATGACAGTGTGGCAACCAGTAGAGATTTTAGTGCAAATTTCATCGTCTAATCCTTCACATTATAATTGTTAGTCATGGTTATAGAATAAGCAGAATACGTGAATTTGGTGCAAACAAAAAGAGCTAACTGAACCCGTTAGCTCTTTATGCGATTAATGACGGAAGTGGCGCATACCGGTAAACACCATTGCCATTCCAGCCTCGTCAGCGGCCGCAATCACTTCTTCATCGCGCATTGAACCACCTGGTTGGATAACAGCAGTAATGCCAGCCTCTGCAGCTGCATCAATACCATCGCGGAATGGAAAGAATGCATCTGATGCCATCACTGAGCCTTTTACTTCAAGGCTTTCATCAGCGGCTTTAATACCGGCAATTTTAGCTGAGTAAACGCGACTCATTTGGCCTGCACCTACACCTATAGTCATACCGTCGCGGGCATAAACAATGGCGTTTGATTTAACAAATTTAGCCACTTTCCAGCAGAATAATAAATCTTTAAGCTCTTGCTCAGAAGGTTGGCGCTTAGAGACAACCGTTAAGTCGCCTTGCGTTACCATGCCTAAATCACGGTCTTGAATAAGTACACCGCCATTTACACGCTTAATGTCGTGACCTGTGCCTTTAGCTGAGAATTCACCACACTCTAATAAGCGAACGTTTTGCTTAGCCGAGACTATTTGAGCCGCTTCAGGGCTTACGCTTGGTGCAATAATAACTTCAACAAATTGACGTTCAACAATCGCTTGTGCAGTCTTAGCATCAAGCTCTTGGTTAAAAGCAATAATACCGCCAAATGCTGACGTTGGGTCAGTTTTAAAGGCGCGTTCGTATGCTTCTAAGATATTTTCGCCAATTGAAACACCACATGGGTTAGCGTGTTTTACAATAACACACGCAGGTACATCAAATTCTTTTACACACTCAAGTGCAGCATCGGTGTCGGCAATATTGTTAAACGATAATGCTTTACCTTGCAGTTGAGTCGCTGTTGCCACTGACGCTTCAGTGATGTCGTTCTCAACATAAAACGCGGCATCTTGATGCGAATTTTCACCGTAGCGCATATCTTGTTTTTTAGTGAATTGCATATTGATAGTACGTGGGAACTTAGTATCTTCAGCGGCTTCTTCTGTGTAATCAGGAACCATTTTACCGAAGTAGTTAGCAATCATGCCATCGTACTGCGCTGTATGCTCATACGCTGCAATAGCTAAGTCAAAGCGTGTTTTGTAGGTTGTTGAGCCGTTGTTATTTTGCATTTCGCTAATAACACGGTCGTAGTCGCTTGCGTTAACAACGATCGTCACATCTTTGTGATTTTTAGCTGCCGCACGTACCATGGTTGGGCCACCAATATCGATGTTTTCAATAGCATCTTCAAGGCTGCAGTTTTCTTGAGCGACAGTATTCGCAAAGGGGTATAAGTTAACTACAACGATGTCGATAGCAGAGATATTGTTATCTGCCATTACGTCTTCATCTTGGCCACGACGAGCAAGAATGCCGCCATGAATTTTTGGATGTAGGGTTTTTACGCGACCATCCATGATCTCAGGGTGACCGGTGTGATCTGATACTTCGGTAACTTTAATTGCATTGTCAGCAAGTAGTTTACACGTGCCGCCAGTTGAAAGTATTTCAACACCTTGTGCTTCTAGTGCACGGGCAAATTCAACAATACCGGTTTTGTCTGACACACTCAAAAGTGCGCGACGTATAGGACGATGTGTATCCATTGTAGTTTGATTTCCTCAGTTAATGAGCTAGCTTAGAAGCGCGTATTTTAACTGATTACGACTCAAAAAACGACTTATAACGACCCATAAAGCGTGAGCATTTTGCAATTTCGTTAATAAATTTTACAAATAAAAAAAAGCACCCTAAGGTGCTTTTTACTCAAAATACTTTGTACCAGCTGTATTGGATTAGTAAGCAATTATAACGACAGAGAAATAAGTCAATAACAAGGCAAAAATTTTGCTGTGTAGTTATTCTACATAAAAAATTTTTAACGCAGTTAGGGGCTTATTTAGCTCGTTAGAATGATTACGGTTTCAATATAGCTGGTATTAGTTCATACCGTATTTTTTAAGCTTTTTACGTAAAGTACCACGGTTGATACCTAGTAAAATTGCCGCACGAGTTTGATTGCCACGTGTGTAAGTCATTACTTCTTCAAGCAATGGCGCTTCTAGCTCAGAAAGAACAAGGTCGTAAACGTCTTGCACATCTTGACCGTTAAGCTGCTTTAAGTAGTGGTGAACAGCTTTTTTCACTGCATCACGCAATGGCTGCGGTTTCTCGTGTGACTGAACATGAGGGTTAGTGATAAATGGAGAAGTCACGTTTTGTTCGAACATTATAAAGTCTCTTTCTTTCTTAGTTAGCTGCTAGTGTTTTAAAGTATTGCTCTAATGCGACGACCTGTGCCTCTGAATTGTCGAGCGCATTAAATACTCGCCTAAACTGACCGTCACTGTCATGGGTTTGCAAATACCAAGATACATGTTTGCGAGCGATTCGTGCTCCCATTGGCTCACCGTAAAACACATGGAGGTTAGTTAAATGCTCCATTAAAATACTGCGCACCTCTGCTATAGCAGGTGGCTGCATATGTTCACCAGTTCGCAAATAGTGGTCTATCTCCCTAAATATCCAAGGGCGACCTTGGGCGGCTCGACCAATCATAATGGCATCTGCACCCGTATAGTCCAAAACCTGCTTTGCTTTTTCAGGTGATGTAATATCACCATTAGCAACGACAGGTATCGACACTGAACGTTTTATATCCCTAATTGTGGCGTACTCAGCATCACCTTTATACATACATGCGCGCGTGCGCCCATGTACAGCCAGTGATGCAATGCCATAACGTTCAGCTACTCTTGCAATCTCTACACCATTACGGTTGTCCTGATCCCATCCGGTACGGATTTTAAGTGTTACAGGTATATCAACCGCGTTTACTACGGCATCAATAATCTCTTCCACGAGTTCTGGAAACTGTAATAAGGCTGAGCCTGCAAGTTTCTTATTCACTTTTTTTGCTGGGCACCCCATATTGATATCTATGATCTGTGCACCGTTTGCAACATTGAATTGTGCGGCCTGTGCCATAAGCTCAGGGTCTGCTCCTGCAATTTGCACCGCACGTATACCCGACTCACCAGAATGATCCATTCGGTTCATCGACTTTTCGGTTTTCCAAACCTTCGGATTAGACGACAGCATTTCAGACACAGCAAGGCCAGCGCCTAAACGACGACATAGCTGTCTAAATGGTCTGTCCGTTATGCCCGCCATAGGCGCGACAATGACATTATTCTCAAGTTGGTATGAACCGATACGCACGATATTCAATAGGCCTCTTTTCAAGGGGCGCTAAGTTTACGGCTTTTTATGCAAAAATCAAAGGCTATAAATTGAACAAAAGTGACTTTTTTTTGCTCTTTCCGTATTGACATTTGATAACCGTATGACGAAGCGGTTTATTTGTGTGAATTTTGAACGGCTGTTACTTTTATAATAAAAAATCTTTATTTTTTATTATGTAAAAAAATAGTAAAGCCTGTTAAATACAGGCTTTAGATACGACTTTTGAGTTAATACTCTAAATTTTTTAATAACGCACTATTACGCTTTTTTAATGCCACTTACTCGGGTCCAATCGCCTTCAATGGCAATTTCATCGAGCTCAATAAAGGGCGCGTATATGTCAGCAACCGATTGTGCTTGTTCTTCTAAAATGCCAGACATGGCAATTTTACCGCCTGGCTTTAATAATCCTAAAATAACACTATGAAGCTCACGCAGTGGTTGCGCTAAAATATTTGCCACCACAATGTCAGCAGTAAACTCAGGTTGGTTTTCTGGCAGGTACACTTCAAGCTTGTCAGCAACACCATTGCGATTAGCATTATCAAGGCTTGCTTCCAGCGCTTGTGGGTCAATGTCTATCCCAATCATGCGCTCAGCACCTAATTTTATTGCTGCAATACCCAATATGCCTGAGCCACAGCCAAAATCGACCACGGTTTTACCAGTTAAGTCTTGGCTTTCTAACCATTTTAAACACAGTGCCGTGGTGGCGTGTGTGCCAGTACCAAAAGCAAGACCTGGATCAAGTAGTACATTGACTGCGTCTGGGTCTGGAATGTCGCGCCAGCTAGGACAAATCCAGAGTTTTTCGCCAAATTGAATAGGGTGAAAATTATCCATCCACTCACGTTCCCAGTCTTTATCTTCGAGTTGCTCAATTTTGTAAACTAAATTGTCTTTTAGCTCATCATGGCGTTTTAATAACGCAACCACTGCGTTCATATCGTGATTAGCTTCGAACAAGCCAATTACTGTGGTGTCAGCCCAAAATACAACAGTGCCAATTTTAGGCTCATAGATAGGCGTGTCTTTAGCATCAATAAAAGTAACAGAAGCACTGCCTGCTTCCATTAATAGGTCACTTACTGCATCAGCGGTTGCAGCATTGGCATTGATACGGATTTGGATCCAAGCCATGTTTATTTCCTTGAAATAGAAAAAAGGCCGCTACAGCGGCCTTTTAAATTAACTTATAATGTAACGCTAGATTATTTAGCGTCTAAAAAGCTTTTCAGTAAATCAGAGCGAGAAGGGTGACGTAATTTACGCAGTGCCTTCGCCTCAATTTGACGAATACGTTCACGTGTTACGTCAAACTGTTTACCTACTTCTTCTAACGTGTGGTCGGTATTCATATCAATACCAAAACGCATACGTAGTACTTTCGCTTCACGGGCTGTTAAGCCAGCGAGCACGTCGTTAGTTGCGCCACGAAGAGACTCCATTGTTGCCGAATCGATTGGCGAATCAATAGTGGTATCTTCGATGAAGTCGCCTAAGTGCGAATCTTCATCATCACCAATTGGTGTTTCCATTGAAATTGGCTCTTTTGCAATCTTAAGTACCTTACGGATTTTATCCTCAGGCATCATCATGCGTTCAGCTAATTCTTCTGGATTTGGCTCACGACCCATTTCTTGTAACATTTGACGTGAAATACGGTTCAATTTATTGATCGTTTCAATCATATGTACTGGAATACGGATTGTTCTTGCTTGGTCAGCAATAGAGCGCGTAATTGCTTGACGGATCCACCACGTAGCATAAGTTGAAAACTTATAACCACGACGGTATTCAAACTTATCAACCGCTTTCATCAGACCAATGTTACCTTCTTGGATTAAATCTAAGAACTGTAAACCACGGTTGGTGTATTTTTTAGCGATTGAAATTACAAGACGTAAGTTTGCTTCTACCATCTCTTTTTTAGCACGGCGCGCTTTCGCTTCACCAATACTCATGCGACGGTTTATATCTTTAATACGTTCAATGCTTAAGCCAGTGCTTTCTTCCATTGAAGTAAGTTTGCTAATACAACGAAGTATTTCAGGCTTAACTTCTTCAAGTTTAGCTGAATGCTTTTCGTTTGCTGCAATTTCAATATCAAGCCATGCTGTGTCAGTTTCGTTGTTTGCAAAATGCTTAACAAAGGTTTTCTTTGGCAGCTTTGAAACTTGTACTGCATGCTTCATGATAAGACGTTCTTGAACGCGAACTCGGTCCATCATTTCACGCATGTTATTAACCATGCGATCAAACTGTTTAGGCACAAGTTTAAAGGTTCTGAACAACTCACCAATTTCTAAAATAGCGGCTTGAGACTCTGGATGAGAGCGACCTTTCTTATCGAATGTTTCACGTGCTTTGGTGTATAAATTACGTAAATTTTCGAAATGGATGCGCGCTTCTTCAGGATCTGGACCTGTATCTACTTCTTCTTCGTCTTCATCATCGCTGTCATCGTCATCATCGTCGCTATCATCAAGCTGTTTTTCACTTAATTCAGAACCAATGTTGGTGGCAGCAATAGGTGGTGCTTCTTCTGCATCAGGATCGAAAAAGCCAGAGATAATATCGCTAAGACGCATCTCTTCTGCTTCAAACTTATCCCACTGTTCAAGTAGGTAAGTGATCGCTTCAGGGTATTCAGCAACCGAAATTTGAACTTGGTTAATGCCTTCTTCAATACGCTTAGCGATAACAATTTCGCCTTCACGGGTAAGAAGTTCAACAGTACCCATTTCACGCATATACATGCGAACAGGGTCAGTTGTACGGCCAATTTCTTTTTCTACAGTAGCAAGGGCTGCAGCGGCAGCTTCCGCTGCGTCTTCGTCTGTCGTGGTTTCTTGCATCATTAATTCATCGGCATCAGGCGCGTTTTCGCTAACCTTGATACCCATGTCATTAATCATGCTAATGATATCTTCTACTTGATCTGAGTCGATAATATCTTGTGGAAGGTGATCATTAACTTCTGCAAAAGTTAAGTAACCTTGCTCTTTACCTTTTTGAATCAGAAGTTTTAATTGTGACTGAGGAGTTGGATCCATAGAGATTGTTTCTTCCACTCTGATAAGTTGATACAACAGGCGCCATCATGGAGTTTGCTCAAAGGCTAACCAGAATAATGTGACGCAGTGAATAGCACAGTATAACAGCCTAAATCAAATCTGACTAGCTGTTCGTTGCTTTTAACGCTGTCATTAGTAAATGACATTCTAGTCGTTCGTCGCTATTTAGGCCCTGTGTCTTGTCTTTTATTAATAGGGTCTCTAGTCGATAATTTAAACACTGATCTTCAATAAATTTAAAAGTATTTTGAAAAACAGTCTCTAAACGCTCTTCATTTATTTGATGTTGCCATGTCGCTAACTTAGTTAATGGCTCGTAGTCATCGGTGCCCCGAAATGATTCAAGAATTTGTGCGGTGGTAATGCCATCTTTTTGTAATGCTTGATGTTGTAGTCGCAATAATAAGCCAATACCTGCAATATTCATTTGAGCTAAATCGGGTAAATAGGGCACACTTTTAGCCAAGTTAGGGTGCTGAATTAAAATCCCTATTGCTTGGCGCATGGGTGTAATTTTAAATTTTCGTTCAATTGCTTGCTGCTGTTTTGGCGTTTTTAAGTGATTATTGAGTTGCTCACGGGTACGGCCAATCAATCGCCCAAGTTGCTCTAGGATATTTTCTTGGTAAAACTCACTTGGGATCTTTTCAATCAGGGGCAGTGCCGCACTGAGTAACTTAGCCTTACCGGAATCTAGTGTTAAATCAATCTCTTTACTTAGTTTATTAAACAGCACTTTAGTGAAGTCATCTGCGTTTTCAAGGCGTTGCTCAAAAGCTGCTTTACCTTCTTGTTGTACGAGTGAATCAGGGTCTTCACCATCGGGTAAAAATACAAAATGCAGTGCTTTGCCATCGTTTAAGTAAGGCAACGCATTTTCGAGTGCGCGCCACGCAGCATCTTTACCTGCACGGTCACCATCGTAACAACAAATAACTTTATCTGTGGTTCTAAATAAAGTGTGCATGTGCTCGCTGGTTGTCGCTGTACCAAGGGCTGCTACGGCATATTCAATACCTTGTTCTGCCAGCGCTACTACGTCCATGTAGCCTTCAACAATCAGTACATGGTCAAGCTTCTTGTGTGCTTGCTTAGCTTCATAAAGGCCATAGAGTTCAAAGCCCTTATGAAATATGCGCGTCTCCGGAGAGTTTAAATATTTAGGCCCTTGATCGGCTTGCATTACTCGCCCACCAAAAGCAATAACGCGGCCGCGTTTATCACGAATTGGAAACATTAAGCGATCACGGAAAAAGTCGAACTGTTTGCCTGGGGTTTTCTCAGATGCGAGTTTAAGCTCAACTAATTGTTCTTTTTGTTCTTGGTTTCGCCCAAGTTGTTGGCAGAGCCCTTCCCATTCGCTGGGCGCATAACCTATCATAAACTTTTTAACGGTTGCACCGCTTAAGCCGCGACCTTTAACGTAATCGATTACCGCTTCAGAGTTACTGTGATGTTTTAACTGATGTTGATAAAAGCGTGCTGCATGCAGCATTAGATCATAGTCTGAACGTTTTTGTGCCGCTGTGCGCTCTGGTCCATTACTGCTCCCTTGTTTGCGAGGAACGTTAAGGTTAAGTAAACTGGCTAGTTCCTCAATTGCATCAACAAACTCGAGTTTGTCATACTCCATTACAAAAGAAATAGCATTGCCGTTAGCGCCACAGCCAAAGCAATGATAAAACTGTTTATCTTGCGATACGGTAAATGAAGGCGACTTCTCATTATGAAAAGGACAGCAAGCTTGATAGTCTTTGCCCGCTTTTTTCAACCCTACCTTTGAGTCAATCAGGTCGACAATATCGGTTCGTGCCAATAAATCATCGATAAAGTTGCGTGGGATCTTTCCAGCCATTGTTTAAAGTACAGCCCTAAGATAAATAGAAAAGTGATGAAAACGAATTATAATACGCAAAGATTTGAACACAAATGCATAATTTTTTGAAGTACTAAATCTCTAAACGAAGAAACCGAGCTCAAGGCTCGGTTTACTTCAATCATACTAAATGTATGTGGGGGGGTATTAGGCAGTTAATCGTTGCTTAATTAAACCTGAGATTTTGCCCATATCGGCACGACCTTCGGCTTTGCTTTTGATTATACCCATTACTTTACCCATGTCTTGCATACCTGCTGCGTTAGTATCAGCAATAGCCGCGTCAATGAGAGCAATAATTTCTTTTTCACTCAATTGTTGAGGTAAAAAAGCTTCAAGTGCTGTAATTTCATTGGCTTCAATATCAGCTAAATCATCACGCCCAGCATCTTTGTACTGAGTGTAAGAGTCGCGACGTTGTTTAACAAGCTTCACTATAACGGAGGTAATACCTGCGTCGTCTAGTGTTATTTGCTCGTCAATTTCACGTTGCTTGATTGCAGCAAGTACCATACGAATAGGGTTAAGACGTTGTTTGTCTTTGGCTCTCATCGCATCTTTTTGCGCATCTTTTAGCGTTATTAAAAGGCTCATTTATACAAGACCTAATATATTAGTATAATTTAACGCGACGAGCGTTATCACGAGAAAGTTTTTTCATGTGACGTTTAACAGCAGCTGCTTTTTTACGCTTACGCTCAGCTGTTGGTTTTTCATAGTGCTCGCGACGACGAACTTCTGAAAGGATACCTGCTTTTTCACATGAACGCTTGAAGCGACGAAGTGCTACGTCAAACGGTTCGTTCTCTCTTACTTTAATTACTGGCATTAAAAATTCACCTACCTAAATTATGAGCGTTGCTCAAGTTGATCAAACATTGATCAAGTGGTTCAAAAATGGTGCGGTATTGTAATCCGAAGCAACACCACATGTAAAGGATAATATTAACAGAAACACAGCAGCTAAAACAGTGTTAATTTATATGGCGTTGGTACAGCCTACAAAAAACCTGACCTGCCTTTTTCTCTTTAATTAACAACCAGTTATTAGGTGCTTTGAACGAGGTTAGCTCGGTTTCTACTTCAACATATATCAATGCTTCGGGGTCGAGCCATTGATTATTTTCCAATAAATCACAGCATGATTGAGCTAAATTTTTGCGAAATGGCGGGTCAATAAAAACCAAATTAAATGTGTCACTGGTGTTTTTTCTCTCTAAAAACGTCAGTGTATTAGTATTAACGACTTGCGCGTTTTGTGCATCAAGCGTCGCAATGTTTTGCTCTAATTGTTTTGCTGCTTGTGAATCAAGCTCTATGAATGTGGTGTGTTTTGCAAAACGCGACAATGCTTCAAATCCCAATCCACCGGAACCGGCAAAGCAATCGAGAGTTTGCGCATCGCGGGTATCGTGCATCAACCAATTAAACACCGTTTCTTTAATTCGGTCGGTTGTAGGACGCAGACCTTGAACATCTTTTACTGGCAGTTTTCGACCGCGAAATTGGCCGCTAATGATTCTAATAACCCCATCAGCTGATTTATGAGTGGTGTTATTTTGTGTGGTTTTTTTTCTCATTTAACTCACTAAAAATTGGTATCTATGATCTAGCTCAGATAATATTGCAATCATATCACGGCGTGTCATTTTTCAACTGCGCTAAAAGTGTTACTATTATGCACCCTCGAGGATAACGTGTTGCTAAAAGCAATTATTTAGGCTTAAAAGCACGCTATCATTATCGTTAGTTTATCAGATTTTTATAAGTGGTTATTAGCAAGTATGGCAAAAAAAAGTAAATTCATGTCGTGGCTCGGTTTTGGCAAGTCAGATAAAAAACAAGCAGAAGCTGATAAACAACAAGCATTAGCAAAAGAGCAGGCAGAAAAAGCCGAACAAGAGCGTTTAGCTGCAGAGCAAGCTGAGGCAGAGCGCTTACAAGCTGAAGCAGAAGCCGAGCGTATAGAACAAGCCCGAATTGCAGCTGAACAAGATCGTTTAGCACAAGAGCAAGCTGAAAAAGCTGAGCAAGAACGTTTAGCGGCAGAGCAAGCTGAGGCAGAGCGTTTAGAGCAAGAGAAACAGGCGCAAGCACAGCGTGCAGCGGCAGCAGAAAAACAAGCGATTGAACACGCTAACGCAGAGCTATTAGCTAAACAGCAGGCAGATGCAGAGCAACAAAGACAAGAGCAAGCCAAACGTTTAGCAGAACAAGAAGCGCAAATGCAGTTAGAGCAAGAGCGCATTGCAGCAGAAAAAGCAGAAGCTGAACGTTTAGAACAAGAAAAACAGGCGCAAGCACAACGCGCGGCGGAGGCAGAAAAACGAGCGATTGAACAAGCTAACGCTGAGCTATTAGCTAAACAACAGGCGGATGCAGAGCAGCAAAGACAAGAGCAAGCTAAACGTTTAGCTGAACAAGAAGCGAAAATGTTGTTAGAGCAAGAGCGTATCGCGGCTGAACAAGCTGAGCATGAGCGTTTAGAGCAACAGCGTATTGCAGCAGATCAAGCTGAGAATGAGCGCTTAGAACAACAGCGTCTTGCAGCAGAGCAAGCTGAGAATGAGCGCTTAGAACAACAGCGTATTGCAGCAGAGCAAGCTGAGCATGAGCGCTTAGAACAACAACGCATAGCAGCAGAGCAAGCTGAGAATGAGCGCTTAGAGCAACAGCGTATTGCAGCAGAGCAAGCTGAGAATGAGCGTTTAGAACAACAGCGTATTGCAGCAGAGCAAGCTGAGCATGAGCGTTTAGAGCAACAGCGCATTGCAGCAGAGCAAGCTGAGAACGAGCGTTTAGAACAAGAGCGTCTGGCTGCTGAAGAGGAGTCTGAACGCCTAGAGCAAGAGCGACTGACCGCAGAGCTTGCAAAGGAAGAAGCTATAAAAGCGGAAAAACCTAAAAAAGAAGGTTTTTTCTCTCGCCTCAAAAAAGGCTTACTGAAAACACGCGTTAATATTGGTTCTGGCTTTGCCTCAATTTTCAGCGGTAAAAAAATTGACGATGAGTTATTTGAAGAATTAGAGACTCAGTTACTCACAGCCGATCTTGGTGTTGATACCACCATGAAGCTAATCGATAACCTGACCGACGCCGCTGATCGCAAGCAGCTTAAAGATGGTGATGCGCTTTATGAGTTAATGAAGCAAGAAATGGCAACTATGCTGAAAACAGCAGAGCAGCCTTTAGAAATACCAGCAGACAAAAAACCTTTCGTTATCCTTATGGTAGGTGTAAACGGCGTAGGTAAAACCACCACCATTGGTAAAATGGCGAAACAATTTCAAAACCAAGGTAAATCGGTAATGCTTGCTGCCGGTGATACATTTAGAGCCGCAGCAGTAGAGCAGCTTCAAGTTTGGGGTGAGCGTAATAGTATTCCTGTTATAGCTCAGCACACTGGTGCTGATAGCGCCTCAGTGGTATTTGATGCCTTTCAAGCCGCTAAAGCGCGTAATGTTGATGTGTTAATTGCCGATACAGCAGGGCGCTTGCAAAATAAAGATAACTTAATGCAAGAGCTTGAAAAAATAGCCCGTGTGATGAAAAAAGTAGACCCAGATGCACCGCATGAAGTGATGCTGACAATTGATGCTGGCACAGGCCAAAATGCTATTAGCCAAGTAAACTTATTTAACCAATGTGTAGGCCTAACGGGTATCACACTATCAAAGCTTGATGGCACCGCTAAAGGCGGGGTTATTTTTGCCGTTGCTGATAAGTTTAATATTCCTATTCGTTACATTGGCGTAGGTGAAAGTATTGATGATTTACGCACCTTCAAGAGCGATGACTTTATTGACGCGCTATTTAGCCAAGATGAGGACGACGTTTAATTTACCAAAAGGGAGCCTGCTCCCTTTTTAATTGCAAGGAATACCAATTGCGTTAGGACGTTTAATGAGGTTGGCATAATAAAAAAATGATAAATTTTCAGCAAGTAAGTAAAACCTATGCCGGTGGTCATCGCGCGCTTGAAAAAGTGAGTTTTCATATAAAATCAGGCGAACTGGCTTTTTTAACGGGCCACAGTGGTGCCGGTAAAAGTACACTTTTAAAGCTTATTAGCATGATGGAACGCCCTTCTGCGGGCAATGTGTTTATCAATGGCGTGGATTTAAATAAGTTAAATTCACGACAAATTCCGTATGCACGCCGCGACATTGGTATTATTTTTCAAAATCATCGTCTATTAGAACGATACACGGTGTTCGATAACGTTGCTTTGCCCTTAATTATTGAAGGGACTCACCACAAGCAAATTGCCAAGCGTGTGCATGGCGCGCTCGATAAAGTGGGCTTGTTAGATAAAGTACGCTGTCATCCCTCCACGCTCTCTGGCGGTGAGCAGCAACGTGTAGGGATTGCACGAGCCATTGTTAATTCTCCTCCTATACTATTAGCTGATGAACCTACCGGTAACCTTGATCCTGAGTTATCAATGGAAATATTACGCCTGTTCGAAGACTTTAATAAGCATGGCACCACGGTTTTAATTGCCACCCATGACTTGGGGTTAGTATCACGAATGAAGTATCGTAGCTTAACGCTTCATGATGGGCGGATGAGCCAAGATCCACTGGCTGAGGGTGTATTATGAGTTTACTGTTCAAAAGCCGTCAAAATAGTAATGATAAACAAAAAAAATCCGTATTCTCTGGCGGTTACTTTTTCATTATTAATATTTTTCGCCAAGGTGTGTACAGTCTTGGGGAAATGTGGCGCACGCCATTAGCCTCTATGATGACCATTGCTGTACTGGGTTTGAGTTTAACGTTGCCCGCAACGTTATATTTAGTGGTTAAAAATGTGCAGCAAGTGAGTAGTGGTTTTGAGCAAGCCAGCGAAATATCCTTGTTTGTAAAAGAGGATATGAGCGAGCAAGAAACGCAAACTCTAGTTAAACGCTTAGCGCTATATCCTGAAATACAACGTGTGACTTTTATTTCTCGCACTGAGGCTTTGGATGAATTTAAAGAAATGTCTGGGTTTGGTCAGGCTTTAGAATACCTAGATAGTAACCCATTACCGAATGTGGTTTTAGTTACACCAACCCAGCGACATAGCCAACCTAATGCGGCTAAGCTATTGCTTAAAAAACTTGAAGGTGAACGCGAAGTTGATTTTGGTAAGCTTGATATTGCTTGGCTTGAACGTTTAAATGCATTACTCAGTTTACTAAAAGAAAGTGTAATTACGATTGCGCTATTATTACTTACCTCAGTGACGCTTATTATAGGCAACACAATTCGTTTATCTATTATGGATAAAAAAGAAGAAATACAGGTAATGAAGCTCGTAGGGGCAACTAATACCTTTATTCATGCCCCCTTTTTATGGACTGGCATTTGGTATGGCGTGATAGGCGGATTGTTTGCCTTTATTTGTGTAGCATTAATGATGTGGTGGCTATCTGCTGCAGTAAGCAGTGTTGCAGGGGTATATCAAACCAGCTTTACGCTAATAGGGCTTAGCCTTAATGAATTTGGCGCGTTGGTATTGTTGGCCACTAGCTTAGGCTTTATTGGTTCTTACTTATCGGTTAACCGTTACATCTCAGAAATAGAACCCGATAAGGTTTAGGGCACTAATATAATTCTTAAAACTGTCATGTTTTAAGTTTAAAATTATAAAAAAGCCAAAGCAAAAAGATTAATCTTTGCTTTGGCTAAATCAATTCATAGGTTATTCAGTCGCTTAGTGTAGACTGACTTAACACTAAAAAAACCACTTGATTTATGATTCAAAAAAGTTTTAAATTCAAGTTAGCACTCTTACTAAAAGAGTGCTAAGATGGTTTCAAATGTTTATCACCGAGGTGAAAAATGAGTAAAGATTTATACGCAATGGCACTTACAGTTGGGCAACAAAGCGCAAGTATGGATGGCTATCTTCAAGCTGTTAGTACTATTCCTATGCTTAAAGTTGAGCAAGAGCAGGAACTTGCAAAAAAACTTCAGGAAGAAGGCGATCTTAGTGCTGCAAAGCAACTCATTATGTCGCATTTGCGCTTTGTAGCGCACATAGCTAAAAGCTACTCGGGTTACGGGTTACCACAAGCTGATTTAATTCAAGAGGGTAACATTGGACTGATGAAGGCAGTAAAACGTTTTGACCCATCAGTGGGTGTACGTTTGGTTTCATTTGCGGTTCATTGGATCAAAGCCGAAATTCATGAGTTTGTGCTTAAAAACTGGCGTATCGTAAAAGTTGCGACAACCAAAGCGCAACGTAAACTGTTTTTTAATCTTCGTAAAAACAAAAAACGTTTAGGCTGGTTTAATCAAGCTGAAGTTAGCACAGTAGCGAGCGAGCTAGGTGTGAGTGAAAAAGAAGTGCGTGAAATGGAATCGCGTATGAGCGGCCAAGACATGGGCTTTGACTTAACGGGCGACGATAACGACGATGCGCCAACCAGTACTTACTCACCAGTGCAATACTTAACGGATGGTTCTGCTGACTTAGCCGATGATATTGAGCAGCAACAATGGCAAGAGCAGTCGCATACGCGATTATTTAGCGCTTTGAAAACCCTCGATGAGCGTTCTCAAGATATCGTTAGCGCACGCTGGTTGTCAGATGATAAAGCAACACTGCAAGAGTTGGCTGAAAAATACAGCGTATCAGCAGAGCGTGTTCGCCAGCTGGAAAAAACAGCAATGAAAAAATTACAAAGCGCGATGAGTTAATCGTACTTAAAAAGTTATAAAGCCCTGCATGAAAATGCGGGGCTTTTTTTTAGTTAAAAAAAAGAGGTTAACAAAAAGTATCGTTTTTCTTATTTTGCTTACCTCTAGTCACATCTGTATATCTTTTAATTAAATATACCCTAGTTCAAGTTAATGAATAAGTTTGGTTTTAATTTAAATATATGATTTTAGTTTGTTTTTAATTTGGGTATATGAAAATATTCGCGCACCTGAGCGACTTGTCGTTCAAACCGTAGCCTAAATTAAATTATTAATTGCTGTGCTTATTGCCTTTCAATTTCATTTAACGCGAGTATTTACACTCAATATGAACTCATATTCACTAAAGAAAAAGATCTTGCTATCGGTGGTTCTTGCCCTAGCCGTTATTATTGTATTGCTATCGTGGAATAGCTACACCTCTCAAAAAGCGTTACTGTTAAAAAGCAGTATTGATAATGTAAGTCAGTCTGGTAAGCAACAAGCTGCGAGTATTGAAGATTGGCTAGCTAGTCGTCAGCAGATCATAGAGTCAGTTGCGAGTAAGGTTGAGGGCAATACGCTCAGCGCATTACAGCAAGCCAAAGTGTCGGGTGGTTTTCAATTAACTTACTTTGGAGATAGTATCGGGAAAATGACTGACTCTGATCCAAGTATTGATCGAACCGGCTACGACCCGCGCACTCGTCCATGGTATAAACAAGCCAGCTGAAAAATGGCGCCGTAATTACCAAACCTTATTTAGATACTGCGTTTAATCAGTTGGTTGTTTCTATTGCTAAAACCACACAACGTGGCGTGGTAGCGGGTGATTTATCGATTGAGTCTTTAGTTAATGATGTTAATACTATGTCTTTACCGGCAAATGGGTATGCCATCATGATGCATCAAGATGGCACTGTGATTGCCTATAAAGACACTAAAAAAGTAATGGCAGATATTACGCATATTGACTCGAAAATAAATCACCAATTCATTTTATCTAATAGTCAAAACGGTGAATTTACTCCCCTTTATTTTAAAGATGAAGGCCGAGAGAAGCTTGTTTGGGGTGAAAATATAAATAATACCAATTGGCAGTTGTTGTTTGTATTGGATAAACAAACTTTAGAGGCTCCGCTTATTAGTTTATTGCTGACCCAATTAGTGCTGGTTGCAGTAGCACTTTTACTGAGTGTGTTGGCTATTTCATGGTTATTGGGTGTATTGCTCGCTCCTTTGAGCCGAGTGTCGCAAGCTTTATCAACAATTGCTGATGGTAACGGTGATTTGACCCAGCGTATTAGTGTTGATACACAAGATGAAGTTGGGGTACTGGCTGATAGTTTTAATCGCTTTGTAAGCAGCCAGCATGAGCTTATAAGCCATATTCGCCAGTTAGCTACTGATTTAGATTTTGATGCAGAGAAAAGCTTAATCACCAATCAAAACAGTGTCAGTGAGTTGCAGCGTCAGCAGCAAGAAGTGGCGATGGTTGCCACTGCGGTCACAGAAATGGCGAGTGCAACCCATGAGATTGCTGCTAATGCCGAAAATACCGCGACGGCATCACAGCAGTCAGCGCAAAGTAGCCGTGAAGGTAAGCTGTTAGTTGATAAAACCAGAAACACGATTAATTCACTTGCGGGTGAAATAGACCAAACAACCACCGTCATTGGCGAACTAAGCTTACATGCTCAGGCTATATCGAGTATTTTGACTACCATTCAAGAAATTGCTGAGCAAACAAATCTCTTAGCACTCAATGCCGCAATAGAGGCTGCCCGTGCTGGTGAACAAGGGCGTGGCTTTGCAGTGGTTGCCGATGAGGTGCGTGTACTATCAAGAAGAACGCAAAACTCCACAGCAGAAATTTACACCACCATAGAAACCTTACAAAACACCACTAAAAAAGCAGTGAGCTTGATGGACAGCAGTAAGGGGTATGCTAACAATAGTGTGGATGATGTTAATGCAGCAGCTCATGCACTAGAGGAAATCACCTTAGCAGTGAATGAAATTTCTGATATGGCAGGTCAAATAGCGGTTGCAGCAGAAGAGCAAACGCAAGTGACTAATGAAATTACTAGAAATACGGTCGCCATTAAAGATGTAACCGATGAAATTACTACCTCAGCAACTGCGCATTTAAGCCAAGCTGAAGTATTAAAAGACAGAGCTACAGATTTAAATGCCAAAGTAGCGACGTTTATTTTATAAATATAATGCGTTTAAGTGAGTTAAATTAACTGACGGGGTAGGGTGTTTACTTACCCCATCAGTTTAAGGAAATAGCTTGTTGTTGGGCTATTTGTACATATTTACGTTCGACCAGTTGCGATACTGGCACCAGTTCAAATCCTTGCTTACTTAATTGCGGCAAAGCGTGGCGTAAAAAATCGATGGTTTCGGGATAGGGATGCGCTATTGCAATGGCAAATTGATACTTAGTTGCTTTTGATTTTAGCTCTTCTAATCTTAATTGTAGTTGCTCTGTGGTCGTTATATTGTCTAAAAATACATGTCGGCTAATATTTTCCACTCCCAAAAAGTTGGCTGCATTCTGAGCTTGGCTTAATTCAGTTGTACGGCTATCAAGAAAATACAGCTGGCGTTTTTTAAGTACTTCCATGGTCCACTTCATTGCTTGGCTTTGTTGAGTCAGCGCAGAGCCCATATGGTTATTAACTCCTTTAACTTGCGGTAAACTGGCCAGCGCATTCCCGAGCGTTTGTTGAAGTTGTGCTTTATCCATATTTAAAGTGAGCGCACCAGGCCCGAGTTTTTTATCATTTAAAGCCTGCATAGGAACATGCAACAGGAGCTCTTTATTTGACTGACTAGCAAGGGTTGCAAATATTTGAGAATAGGGGGTGTGGGGCAATATTGAATAGGACAACTGCCCAGGTAAACTCAGGAATTCTAAATCACGTTGATGATAACCTATGTCATCGATCACTATGGCTATTTGCTTGGCTTTAACAGCACTCGATGTTGCAAATAAGGCTAAAAACAGCCCAGCTAACACCATTAAATTTATAGTTTTCACGTTTTATAATTTTTATTATCTTTGTCGTGTTTAAAATAATTTACCGAATTTAGTGCATGCTAAGTAGCTGTTTTGCTTTTACTAACTGGATATCGGCTAATTCTTCAGCGTTAAAAACGGAGTTATGTTCTAATTGTTCATTTTTTATTATAACGGCTTTATTTGTTTGTGGAAGCGTTGTTTGATTAATCGCCACATTCGGGGTCACGCCAATCCCTTCAATCGATTCACCTGATGGCGTAAAGTAACGTGCGGTAGTTAGTTTTAAGGCGGTATCACCATCGCCTAATGGAATGAGTGATTGTACCGACCCTTTGCCAAATGACTGACTCCCCACTATTTTTGCACGCATATTTTCTTTTAGTGCTGCAGCCAGTATTTCTGCTGCAGAGGCTGAGTTTTCGTTAATCAGTACAACAATAGGTGCGCCTTTTAAAATATCGCCGCGTTTAGCGTAAAACGACTGATTAGAATCATAAAAGCGCCCTTTGGTCGTTACTATTAGACCATCTTGTAAAAAGAGATCTGCCACAGCAACCGCGCTTTTTAAAGTCCCGCCAGGGTTGTCTCGTAAATCAATAATTAAGCCTTTTAATGCGTGGCCGTAATGGTTTTGCATAGCGGCTATTTGTAAGGCAACTTCATGCAAGGTGTGGTTTGAAAAGGTATTTATAGCAATATAACCGCTACCCGCATCAAGTAGTTGCTTAGTTACACTGGCCAGTTTTATTTGTTTTCTGCTGAGGTTAAATATAAGCGGTGTTAGATTGTTATTTCGGATAATACTTAGTTGTACTTTATTGTTGGGGCTGTCTTTAATTTGCTGCGCGACTATATCAATAGGACTATTTTTAATCTGCTGATTATTAACTGCTGTAATAATATCGCCAGCTCGCAGGCCGACTTGTTTAGCAGGCGAATTATTAATTACTTTAACAATCGTGGTGCGCTGCTCAATATTTTTGACCTCAATGCCTAAGCCAGTATAGCGACCATTGGTATTATCAAATAACGCATTTAGCTCATTTTTATCTAAATATTTAGAGTAGGGATCGAGTTTAGAGTATAAGCGTTCAAATTGAGAGGTGTTGTATTCAATGTATTCACTGTTATGCAGTGCCAAATCATCAACGTAGTAGGTATGGATATTAAACAGTATTTCATTTATTTTTTGGCTTTCTAAATCTTTGACCGAACTGGCATGAGCATTATTTATAAAGCCAAAAAGTGCCAATAAAAAAAATAACTGCAAACAAAACCAAAACATTGGTTTTGCTTGCGATACTTTTTTTTGGCAAATGTGTGTGTTTATCATAACTGCCTCTACTAGGATGCAGTTATTTTAAGATTAAATACGTCTGCACCATTTTATGGGATTAACAGCACGCCCTTTGTGGCGTATTTCAAAGTATAGACCAGAATCGGCTTGTCCACCGCTTTGCCCAACTAAAGCAACACTTTCACCCTCTCTGACCATATCACCCACATCTTTGAGTAAGGTTTGTGCATGCCCGTATAAGCTCATAAAGCCTTCTCCGTGGTCCACAACAATCACCCAGCCGTAACCTTTTAACCAATCTGCAAATACCACCTGACCGTTATGAATGCTATTTACTGAAGTGCCCTCTGCAGCAGAAATTAACACGCCTTTCCAGTTAATTCCGCCGTGCTTACGTTGGCCAAACTTGTGCGTTAGTTTGCCTTTACTCGGCCAGCTTAATCTTCCTTTATTTTTATTTAGGCCCAATAGCTCAATTTTTGTGGTTTTTTCTTCTTCAAGTTCTTTAATAGTTGCGATCAGCGTTTGTTCGTTCTCTTCTAAGTAACTAATTGAATTTTTTGTTTTATTTAACTGCTTTTTTAGATTTTTTAGGCTGGCTTGGCGCTCATTTTTAGCGTCAAGAAGCGCTGCTTGTCGCCTTTTTTGTTCATCAAATAAAGCAACTAGCTTTTCTTTTGTTTTTTCAAGCTCAGCTTGGTTTTTCGCAATTTCTATTTGCAGCGCTTTAAGTTCATCAAGCTGCTTTATGCGGGCTTTATTTAAGTAGTTGTAATAGCTAAGCGTACGTTCAAATTTAGCGGTATCTTCTTGGTTAAGCAGCATTTTTGAATAGTCATCACTACCTGCCATATAAGCACTTTTTAACTGTGCTGCTAACACACGCTGAAATTGGGCTTGTTGTTTTTCAAGCTTTACCGCGCGTTGTTGTTGCTCTGCTTGCTGTTGTTGTGTTTTTTTAACAGATTGCTCAGCCATATTGAGTGCTTTAGCGTTTTTCGCTATAGCGAGTTCATGTGCTTTTAGCTTTTGCTGCTGTTTAGCTATTTCTTTTTGCTGTTGTTGATATTCAGCTTGGCTTTGCTCTAAAGCCACTTGAACTTGGGATAGGTCTTTTTTAGTACGATCTTCATTAGCCACGGCAACGCCAGTGACTAATGAATGCAGTACACAGATACACGCAATGACGCGGTATGCGCTTTTTTTCATAGGTTATTTCAACACCATAATTGGCGACCCTGTCATTTCTGCAGGTTGCTCTAACCCCATTAAATGCAGCATGGTTGGGGCAACATCGCTCAAGGCTTTACCTGAATAAGCTTGCGCATCGCGACCTACATAAATAAACGGCACGGGCTCACTGGTATGTGCTGTGTGCGCTTGGCCTGTTTTAAGGTTTGCCATTTGCTCTGCATTGCCATGATCGGCGGTAATAAGTGCTTCGCCGCCATATTCTTTCAATGCATCCACTACACGGCCAATACAGTTATCTACTGCCTCACAGGCTTTAACTGCAGCCTCAAATACACCTGAGTGACCGACCATGTCGCCATTAGGGTAGTTACAAATAATGGCATCGTATTTTCCACTTTTTATTGCTTCTACTAGCTTATCGGTAAGCATTTTTGAGTTCATTTCTGGCTGTAAATCATACGTTGCTACTTGAGGAGATGGGATCAGCTCGCGAGTTTCGCCGTCAAACTCATCTTCTCGTCCACCACTGAAGAAAAAGGTAACATGAGCATATTTTTCAGTTTCAGAAATACGCAGTTGAGTTTTACCTTGTTTTTCAAACCATTCGCCAAGTACGTTATTAAGCGGTGTGGGGCCAAAAGCAACAGGCGCATCTATATCGGCTGCGTATTCAGTCATCATCACAAAGCCGCTAAGCTCAGGCGATTTTTTCTTATTAAAGCCGTCAAAGCCTGGTTCTACAAAGGCGCGGGTTATTTCGCGTGCGCGGTCTGCTCTAAAGTTTGCAAATATAATGGTGTCGCCATCATTTACTTTTACAGATTCGCTGCCTTTAGGAGTGATCGTGCTGGCTGCTACAAATTCGTCATTTTCATCGCGCTCATAAGCGGCATTTAGTGCACTTACGCCTTCTTCATAATCAAAATCGCCTTCACCTAAGGTGATTAAATTATAGGCTTTTTCAACACGGTTCCAGCGGTTGTCTCTGTCCATGGCATAGTAACGGCCAATTAGTGAGGCTAAACGGCCACATTTAAGTTCGCTAAATAAGGCTTCTATACGCTCAATAGACGCTTTAGCACTACGCGGTGGTGTATCGCGTCCATCTAAAAAGGCATGAAAGTACACCTCTTTAGCGCCGCGTTTTGCAGCCAGTTGTATACTGGCAACAATATGATCTTCGTGGCTATGCACGCCACCTGGACTTAACAGTCCCATAATGTGTACAGCTTTGTTGGCATGAACGGCTTTATCAATGTTTTCAACAAGTGCAGGGGTTGTATCAAATTCTCCATCATCAATGGCTTTGGTGATGCGAGTAAAATCTTGATACACAATACGGCCTGCGCCTAAATTAACATGGCCAACCTCAGAATTACCCATTTGACCACCAGGAAGACCCACATCTAAACCCGATGCTGAAATTAATGTATGAGGACGTGTGGCCCAAAGCTCATCTAATACAGGGGTGTTAGCAGCTAAAATAGCATTGCTTTGCTCATCTTCTCTGTATCCCCAGCCATCTAAAATCATTAATACCAGTGGTTTTTTATGCTCTGTCATAGTCACTCCTATTAGGGTCTGTTGACCTTTGCGGATTAAAATTTGTTCAAACTAGGGGCGGTTTAA
>NZ_JASDDE010000144.1:0-526 GCF_030407565.1 Pseudoalteromonas sp. APC 3694 | reverse complement strand
GGTCAGCGGTCAGCGGTCAGCGGTCAGCGGTCAGCGGTCAGCGGTCAGCGGTCAGGTAATAAAAATAAAACACCGAGCCTTTTGCAAGCGAAATTTTTAGGTTTTAGTGGGATTTTACCTCGCCCAGGTTTTAGCAATGAGAAACTGTATTTCTAACGTGAGTAAGCACTACGTCCACATTAAAAGTTGACGATGATATTATTTGTAGAATGTAGCTTGCTGGCGTTTAAATACTCATGGTGATTTTGAACGTCTCATTTACTCCTCTTTCACTTCTCTTTGTGCATTTAGGTTTTTAAGGGCGTTATTCACAAAGAGGTTAAGAGGCGCTGCGCTTTTAAAGAAGTGGCTGAATGCAAAATTTAGCGGTGTGTATAATTGGGTTTAACTAATATCTGTTAGCCTTCTCAAATTTCAGACACAAAAAAACCGACTTTCGTCGGTTTCTTTTCTATTAACTTTAATTGTAATGTATCCGTCCGGTGATCACCGCCTAGCCTTTAAAATTCCACGGTAATAGACTATC
>NZ_JASDDE010000143.1:0-539 GCF_030407565.1 Pseudoalteromonas sp. APC 3694 | reverse complement strand
CCGCTTTTAGGTTTGCAGATACATAACCTTTATCAGCGTATAAACTACCTGTAACATTATCGACCATATCTAACACCGGCTGTCTATCATCAACATTCCCAGCTGTCACTTTTACTGCTAATAAACCACCTTCATCATTCATGATGAGGTGAAGTTTAAACCCATAAAACCAGCCCATTGTTCCTTTACCCCGCTTGGCTTTTCCCGCGAAAACTTGGTGGCGAGGAATACGCATGTTGTGACACACCTTGAGAGAAGTAGAATCGATAAATGCAATGCCTGTTGGTTTATCAAAGCGCTGCTTCAGATAGCTACACAGAGCAGGTAACGTGGCCTGAAGTAACTTCAACATACGTGTATAACTGACTAAATCAGGAAAATAATGTCGCCAATACTGACAAACAAATTTGGTGTAGTAAGTTTTAAAGTCGCGATAACCTGATTGATGAAAGGCAATTAATATAGTCATCACTTCGCTAGAGGATAGTCGAGACGGCTTAATGCGTTGCTTCTCACCTGATTCTATTAGGTGTTTAAGC
>NZ_JASDDE010000142.1:0-601 GCF_030407565.1 Pseudoalteromonas sp. APC 3694 | reverse complement strand
ATTTTTTGATTCAATACGTTAGTAAATCTCTTAACCAGAGTTCAGGTTAACTAGCTTTTTCTCAAAGTCACTTTTTACGATATCGAGCGCTTTTAATACTTCTTCGGGCTCTACGTCGTGTTGCTCTAATATCATAATTAAATCCACAGCAAGTTTTATGTGTGTAGGGGCGTCTTCTAGCGGGTTACTCATTAATATCTTTCTTTTTAGCAATCTGATCAATCGCAAAATTAATAGCAAGTTCAACGCGTTGCTGCATATCTAAACGATCTGTTTGAGTTAAATAAAATGCCATATCTACATCGTATCGAATATAACGTGGGGGTAATTGATTGAGTACGGTACAGCAAAAGTCAGCCATTACATCGTCGTTGTAACGTTCATTAAGTTTACGTTTTTCTATTTCTTCTAAAACGAGTTTTTCGTAAAAATTGTGTATGTCGTCATCTAATCGCATATTCCAGTCACTCTTTGTTATTGTCTTAAATGAGTCTATACCAAGGACTGTTATAAATCGAGAGCCGCTTTAAATAGTTGTTTATGAACACTAGGGTCTGTTGACCTTTGCGGATTAATATTTGTTCAAACTAGGGGCAATTTA
>NZ_JASDDE010000141.1:257-686 GCF_030407565.1 Pseudoalteromonas sp. APC 3694 | reverse complement strand
GTACGACTGTAGCTCAGTTGGTTAGAGCACTACCTTGACATGGTAGGGGTCGGTGGTTCGAATCCACTCAGTCGTACCAAAATGAGTAAATGCTGTATTTAAAGTACGATAAAGGAAAAAGCACTACCTACTCTTGATCACCCGGTCCAGAAGTCGGTGGTTCGAATCCACTCAGTCGTACCAAATTTTTAAAGATTTAATTAAAGTACGTTGAAGGAAAAAGCACTACCTACTCTTGATCACCCGATCCAGGGGTCGGTGGTTCGAATCCACTCAGTCGTACCAAATTTTTAAAGATTTAATTAAAGTACGTTGAAAGAAAAAGCACTACCTACTCTTGATCACCCGGTCCAGAGGTATGTGGGTCGAATCTACTCAGTCGTACCAAATTTTTAAAGATTTAATTAAAGTACGTTGAAAGAAAAAGCA
>NZ_JASDDE010000141.1:0-159 GCF_030407565.1 Pseudoalteromonas sp. APC 3694 | reverse complement strand
CACTACCTACTCTTGATCACCCGGTCCAGAGGTCAGTGGTTTGAATCCACTCAGTCGTACCAAAATGAGTAAATGCTGTATTTAAAGTTTAAGAATTTCAAATTGTACGACTGTAGCTCAGTTGGTTAGAGCACTACCTTGACATGGTAGGGGTCGGTG
>NZ_JASDDE010000140.1:0-726 GCF_030407565.1 Pseudoalteromonas sp. APC 3694 | reverse complement strand
TTACTCCTCATTTTCTTCTCTGTGTTCAAATAGGGTTTAGTAAATTATTCACAAAGAGGGCAAAGAGACGCTGCGCTAAAAGAGCAGGCTCTAGGTTCAGGGCTGATATCAGGTTATTTGTAAAGCTCGCGACTCGTCGCTCGAAGCCCGCTGTCTTCTCTGTGTTCAAATAGGTTTTAATAAAACTTTTACAAAAAGGTTATGAGACGCAGCGCTGAAAGAAAAGGCTAAAGGCGCTAGGTTGTGTTCGCTGCTCGTCACTCGTAGCCCGTAGCCCGAAGCCCAAAGCCCAAAGCCCGCCTTATTTCAGCAAACACTTAGCCAACTCGCAACAAAAGCCCTATTTGATCGGTGCTATTTAAGCCGCGATTAAATAGGACTCTTGTCCTGCATGTTTGTTACTGCGTTTAAACGAGCCTTTGCCTTTTTTAGCTTTAACCACTTGCGGTTTAAATACTTTAGAGGTTACCAGTGCTGCCAATGCGTTGTGTTTTATCACGCCGCGCCCAGTGTCTACTGCGGATTTGTTAACCGCTTTTGCTTTGCTTTTTTTCGCCATTTATTTTTTCCTATTAATAAAATGAGTATAACGAGGGATACATACCCCACCATGTTATTGATGGCGATTGTATGCTTAATTTTCAAGCATGCAATCATTTTTAATGCTGTTTTAAATAACCTGAACTTTGGTTAAGAGATTTACTAACGTATTGAATCAAAATTGAT
>NZ_JASDDE010000139.1:0-731 GCF_030407565.1 Pseudoalteromonas sp. APC 3694 | reverse complement strand
CAGCTATCAGCTATCAGCTATCAGCTATCAGCTATCAGCTATCAGCTATCAGCTAAAACTTTAAAGTGCTTCATTTTAAAAGCAAGTTTTATAACTTAAACATTAGCATTAAGTTATAAATACTGACAGGGAAATAAATGAGAAGGCAGCGAGCTTCGAGTGACGAGTATCGAACAACGAGCTAGTGCTAAAACCTGAGACCTTTAATCTACTCTTTTAGCGCAGCGTCTCTTTGTCCTCTTTGTGAATAATGACCTTGCGCGGCATAAAACCCCGCCTTGTAAATTCAGAAGTTAACCATATCAGTAGGCGGGAGTTTACCTCGCGCATTTGTGTTTAATATCCTAGACCTGACGCGATATAAAATCGCTGCTACGAAAGGCACTTACTGCTAAAAACAATTTTTCACCACAGAGGGTTCCGAGGCGCTTTGCGCTACACAGAGGTGAATTGGTATTTTTTAAGCATTTCTCTGTGAACTCAGTGTTCTCGGTGGTAAATACATATCTGACACGATCTAAAATCGCTGCTACACCCTGATAGTTGCTTTTTTCCTCTAAAAGCGCAGCGTCTCTTCGCCCTCTTTGTGCAAAATTCACTAAAACTGTTTGAACAAAGAGAAGGCTACGGGTTTCGGGTTTCGAGTATCGAGCAACGAGCTGCGAGCTACTGCTAAAACCTTTAACCTTTAACCTTTAACCTTTAACCTTTAACCTTTAACCTTTAACCTT
>NZ_JASDDE010000138.1:0-807 GCF_030407565.1 Pseudoalteromonas sp. APC 3694 | reverse complement strand
TCTCTAAGTCAAGGCTGTAGAAGCCCATTGATCGACACGGAGTGGCGTCGATGGGGAGTTCACAGATGTGGTGATGGAGGAGGATGACTCGGGTCTGCGTTTAGTGAATACTATTCGAGAGGTCATCGGTAACGCAGAAATGCGTATTGTGCTGTTAAGAGGCAACCTGGTTTTGCACCAGAGAGCGGTATCATGAAAATGCTCGATATCGATGAATACTGGAATAAATCAGATATTACAGCAGATAAGCTGCAATCAATTGTTAATAGTAACATACGTACATGGGAGTATATTTCACAAATTAGGTCAGCTAAGCAAGGTTTATAGCTGGTGCTTGAAGCATCTAGAAGTATTAACGCTAAGCACGATATGGCCTCTTTCCTATGCTGTGCTTAAAAAAATTAGCAGTTTCAAAATCAGCTATTAGCCTTGTCACATAAATTACATATTGAAAAGATAGAGCTAGATATCGTTAATCGTGAGCTTGATGCCACAATTAAGCAGCAACTGCAAGAAGGGTTAATTGAAGCGCAAAAACTATCCTCATTAGGGTTGCTCGTGGCAGGTGTTGCTCATGAAATGAATACGCCTATCGGTGGAACCGTTATTTCTGTTTCAAATGCAGATATGTCATTGAATAAATTAAATGAAGCGATGAAACAGGGGCAGACTAAATCAACGTTAGAAAGTATTACAACAAGTATTGGAGAGAGCCTAGCGCTGGCTAAAATTAATTTAAATAAAACCGCCGTATTAGGGGCTGTTGATCTTTGTAGTACATATATCAATCAGCCCACATTGGTAGCC
>NZ_JASDDE010000137.1:0-810 GCF_030407565.1 Pseudoalteromonas sp. APC 3694 | reverse complement strand
TAATTATTACTCTACGATAGTTGCTACAACACCAGCACCTACAGTACGGCCACCTTCACGGATAGCGAAACGAAGACCTTCATCCATCGCGATTGGCGCGATTAGCGTTACTGTCATCTTAACGTTATCACCAGGCATTACCATTTCTACGCCATCTGGTAACTGTACGTCACCTGTTACGTCAGTTGTACGGAAGTAGAACTGTGGACGGTAACCTTTGAAGAATGGAGTATGACGACCACCTTCATCTTTCGAAAGTACGTATACTTCTGAAGTGAATGTAGTGTGTGGCTTGATTGAACCAGGCTTAGCTAGTACTTGACCACGTTCAACGTCTTCACGCTTAGTACCACGTAGAAGTGCACCAATGTTCTCACCTGCACGACCTTCGTCAAGAAGCTTACGGAACATCTCAACACCAGTACAAGTAGACTTAGTCGTCTCTTTGATACCAACGATTTCAACTTCGTCGTTCACGTTGATGATACCAGCTTCAACACGGCCAGTTACAACAGTACCACGACCTTGGATTGAGAAAACGTCTTCGATAGGCATGATGAATGGCTTATCGATGTCACGCTCTGGCTCTGGAATGTAAGAATCTAGTGCTTCTGCAAGCTCTACGATTTTAGCTTCCCATTGCTCTTCGCCTTCAAGTGCTTTAAGTGCAGAACCTTGAATTAGTGGTAAGTCATCACCTGGGAAGTCGTATTCAGAAAGAAGTTCACGAACTTCCATTTCTACTAGCTCAAGTAGCTCTTCATCATCAACCATGTCACATTTGTTCATGAACACAACGATGTAAGGAAC
>NZ_JASDDE010000136.1:0-818 GCF_030407565.1 Pseudoalteromonas sp. APC 3694 | reverse complement strand
AATCAGCCCACATTGGTAGCCACATCATAGTAAATGCTAAAGCGAGCATTGAATGATAATTTCGTTCAAGCTTTTCATACCGCGTGGCTATCCCTCTATATTGCTTAATACGGCCAAATGCATTCTCAACCAAGTGCCGATATTTGTACATGCACCAGTCAATATCTTCATTGCCTACTAAACTGTTGCCCTTACGTGGAATAACGGGTGTAGCGTTATTATCACGAACAAACGCTCTCAGTTTTTCACTGTCGTAGCCTTTATCTGCGACAACCATATTACTTGTTGGGCAATTAGCTACGAGTGACTCTGCATGGACGATATCATGCGTATTTCCACAGGATAATTCATAATAAACAGGCAACCCTCCGCTATCGACTGCAAGATGAATTTTCGTAGAATTTCCACCTCGGCTCTTTCCAATTGATTCATTGTCAGCAGTTCTTGCACCGCAACTATGTTGATGAGCCCTGACAATACTGCCATCAATGAAGACCCAATCCATGTCCGCATCACGAGATAATGCGCGAAACAGTTCATTCAAAATCCCTTTTTTGGACCATAAATTAAACCGTCTGTAGATAGCACTCCAACGGCCAAAATCAGAAGGTAAATCTCGCCATGGAATACCTGTGCGCATCTTATACAGTATGCCCTCGAGCGTTTTTCTATGGTCGGGCTTATTATAAATTCGACCACTTAAGTACATTACTTTTGATAAGACATTCCATGTCCCGTCTGTTAGCATTAATCTTGGCATGTAGGTTCGGTGTAAAGTTTTCTGGCGAATTCAATTATACCTTATCTTCATGCTGTTT
>NZ_JASDDE010000135.1:0-857 GCF_030407565.1 Pseudoalteromonas sp. APC 3694 | reverse complement strand
TCTGCCTTGCCTAAATACCAAACAGACTGCTGCAAATTCAACCTTGAAAGGTCAACAGACCCTGGGCTACACCCAATTTATATCGCCTTCGCCTGCAACTACAGCGCAATTGAAATTGTGTCATAGCTCAGAGTACATCGCAGATTTTTTAAATGGCTCGTTAACTGACAAAGCAGTTAAAAAAATGGGGTTTCCGCACTCACCTGAACTAGTCGAGCGAACCCTTTATTCTGTTGGTGCCAGTATTCAAGCAACTGAGAATGCACTTAATAGTGGTTTAGCAGCTAATTTAAGTGGCGGGTACCACCATGCTTATAGCAATTACGGCAGTGGCTTTTGTATTTTTAATGATTTAGCCATTGCGGCAGCGCATCTTATTGCAACGGAGCAAGCCGACACCGTATTAATATTTGATTGTGACGTACACCAAGGTGACGGTACCGCGCAAATAACCCAACAGCACGAGCAGATAATTAGCTGCTCAATTCACTGTGAACAAAACTTTCCTCGGCAAAAACAGCACTCAAACTACGACTTTGGCTTACCTGCAAACACCACAGATGCAGAGTATTTAACAACACTAGAGCAAGCTCTTGAGTTATGTGTTCGCCTCCACCAGCCCGATATTATTTTATATAATGCGGGCGCCGATATTTATACCAAAGACGAACTCGGCTTATTTGATGTTTCTTTGGCTGGCGTATACGCGCGTGACTTTGCCGTTCTTAACTTATGTAAGCAGCGAAACATCCCGCTTATGTGCGCTTTAGGTGGTGGTTATCAGCGTAACATCAATGATTTAATTAGGGTCTGTTGATCTTTCAAGGTTAAATTTGCCGCAGTCTGTTTGGTATTTA